>NZ_RZSL01000013.1:0-30617 GCF_003997355.1 Mesorhizobium sp. M1E.F.Ca.ET.041.01.1.1
TTCCAGACACATTTGGAGAGAAGCATGATGCTCCACACGACCGTAATGCACTTGATCGGCCAGACGCCGGTAATGTCGATCGACGTTCCCAACCGGAATGCCCGTATGGTCCTGAAGATCGAAAAGAACAATCCCGGCGGCTCGATGAAAGACCGCATGGCACGAAGCATGGTCGTAGCTGCGCTTCAGGACGGGCGCCTCGCTCCGGGCGGCACGATCGTTGAATCTTCTTCCGGAAATACCGGCGCTGGTCTGGCGCTCGCCGCCCTGGAATTCGGCCTGCGCTTTATCGCCGTGGTGGACCATCATGCGGCACCCGACAAGATCCGTATGATGCATGTGCTCGGCGCAGAGATTCGCTACGTCGAAGGCGACCACCGCGAGGACGAGGTTGCCGTGGTCGAACGGGTGCGTCTCGCCGCACAGCTCGCCGCGCAGCTTCCAGGCGCTCTTTTCATGAACCAAGCGGACAATCCCGCAAATCCGGAGGGTTATGCGGGACTCGTCGACGAGTTGCTAGCGCAGCTTCCGGACGGCATCGATGCCTTTGTCGGCTGCGTCGGGAGCGGTGGATCCATGACCGGCATTGCGCAACGCCTCAAACGTCACAGTCCGGTGGTTCGCACGATCGCCGTCGAACCAGCCGGGTCGACCATCTTCGGCAATCCGGGACATCCCTACTACCAATCAGGCACGGGGATGCCTACCGGCACCCAAGCCGGAAAGGTGCTGGATTATGGCTGCATCGATGAGGGTGTGCAGGTAACCGACGCCCAGGCGTTCGAGACGGCGCGCTACATCGCCCGGCGCAAAGGACTGCTGGTCGGCGGCTCGACCGGCGGCGCCATCTACAAGGCGCTGGAATTCATCGCCTCCGGAAAGCTGACCGGCACGGTTGTGACCATCGTTATAGATGGCGGCGAGAAATATCTCCGCACGGTTTTCGACGATGATTGGATGGCCAAGCGCTTCCTCCTGGATCCAGCTATCGCTGCCCAGTTGGACGGCTGGCTTGCGTAAGGGAGCATACTTTCGGATGCGTTCTGGAATGAGGAGCTGCGCGTTGAGCCTGCCATGGCCGGGAGGCGTGCAATGACCACTCTGCGAAAAGCGGCGCACCGAGGTCGTCGGCATCTTCCCCAATGATGATGCCATTGTCCGTCTCGTCGGCGCGTTGCTGCTTGAAAAGAATGATGAATGGGCCGTGCAGCGGGCGCGCTACATGACTCTTGAGACCATCAGCCAAATGAGCGATGATCCGCTCATCAGCCTGCCGGCAGTGGCGCGCTGATCAATTCCGGCCCATGCCGGAGAGCACGGCGACAATGCCGTCAGCTACACCACTCCAGTGGGCACGAACATTGGCCTGGTGTCAGACGTATCTGCACTCCCATTCAGCCGTTGCAACAAAACCCATGCGGGCACATTTCAAACGACGTGACAATGGCCCTGTCCGGCTTTGCAAAGACGCACACAAAAGCTCGAACGGCACCCGTTGCAACAAAACGCAAAATAAAATTTGCAGAGTCTTAACGCCGCAAACTCGTTGACGATGGTAGCCTTGGGGCAAGGTCTGAGGTCAAAGCGCGACTGCAAAGATGGCGCCAATCCTTCAGACCGCCGCACGGCACGCACAGAAGGGGTCCACAGCCAATGGCAAGAGCACTGATCCAACTTGGAGGCACGAAAATGGGTACGAGCCTGCGCTACGTCCAGGCCGCTCAGCGTCTTGGCCTCCAGCCAATTACCTTTTCGGACGATCCAACTCGTTATGACCATTTTGGGGCGAAGGGGGCTGAGACAATCCGTGTTGATACAGACGATCTGGATGCGCTAATCCGCGAATGTTCCAGGCTCCAAGAGACCTATGAAATCGCTGGCATTACGGGCGCGGTGGACCCAGTGTATGCGACAGTTGGCAAGCTCTGCCGTCATTTCGATCTGCCGGGACCGAATCCGGACGCTGTCGAACAATGCTTCGATAAGTACACTCAGCGTCAACTTCTCGCGGCCTCAGGCGTTCCGATGCCTGCTTATCGCTTGGCGGCCAATGCAGCGGAGATAAAAGATTCTGCCGCGGAAATCGGGCTGCCGGTGATAGTTAAGCCTACGGTGGGCAGCAGCAGTGTCGGTGTCCGATTGTGCCGCAACGTCGAGGAGGTAGTCGAACACACGACCTATCTGTTGGGTGGGAAGCACATATGGCGGTCCTCGCCGAGGATACTGGTTGAAGAATTCGCACAAGGCCCCTATTATTGCGCTCATCTAATCGGAAATGAGTTAGTTGGGATTGGGGCCGCTGATTTCGGCCCCCCACCTCATTTCGTCTTTCGTGAGGGCATCTTTCCGGCCCCGCTGGCTGATGACGAGTATAAATGTATTGCCGATGTTTCGCTGAGCTGTTTGCGCGCTCTCGACCTTGGCTGGGGGCCAACGAACATAGAGTTCCGGTGGACGAAGCGTGGCCCAGTTGTCATTGAAGTCAATCCGCGTATGTCTGGCGGTGCTCAAACGGCTCAGCTGGCTTACGGTATCGATCTTATCACCGAGCACATCAAGCTTGTCATCGGCGATAAATGCGATTTGCGCAGAAGGCACTCACACGTGGTGGCCTGGCGGTGCCTCCTTCCTGATCGCGATGGCACCCTTGATTGGATCGATGGCGTTGCTCGGGCGGCTGCTGTACCAGGTGTCGCCGATGTCAAATTTCGTGTTGGGCCCAAGACGCCGATCATCAGGAACGGCGACGAGCTAGACGCTTTGGGATGTGTCATCGCCGCTTCGCCCAGCCTTGCTCAGACCGAGGCGATACTTCAACGTGCCGTCGACTTGATCGATTGGTCGATCACACCATTTCCGACCATTGACGAAATGACACCTTGACCTGAAACCAAATCAAAATAATAGCTGGAGCGGGGTAATCTATTATGTCGGATGGAAATCGTAATTCTGCAGTTGCTGCAGAAGGATACCAGGAGCTCTTTGGAATTGATGGCAAGGTAGTCTGCATTTCGGGCTCGAGCCGCGGTCTAGGGAAGTCGCTCGCCTCCTGCTTTGGACGGTTGGGTGCGAAGATAGTCCTTTCCTCGCACGATATTGAAGAGTTGACCGAAGCAGAGGCCGAATTTGCGGGCCAAGGAATCAACGTGACGGCTATCCGCGCTGATGTGCGGTCGCACGACGATTGCAAGGCATTGATCAGTGGTACCGTCGAACGGTTTGGGCGGATCGATGTGATGGTCTGCAACGCTGGTACCGACATCATTAAGCCAGCGCATTCATATGAAGAGCCGGAATGGGACGAAATTATCGATACCAATCTGCGTGGCTACTACTATTGTGCCAAGTTTGCCGCCCAAGCAATGCTGGATCAAGGCGGCGGCAGCATCATCATGACTTCTTCGGTCGCCAGTTCGCTTGGCATACCGGGCCTGACTGTCTATGCTGCGAGCAAGGGTGGCATCAATCAACTGACGCGCACCATGGCGGTAGAATGGGCCAATAAGGGCATTCGTGTAAACGCCGTCGCACCTGGATTCATCAACAACTTCATGGATGGGGTGCATCCTAATCTCGATAGCCCTTATCAGCGCCGCGCAATGGAACTCACTCCAATGCGACGCCGCGGCAATCTGTCCGAATATTTCGGGCCTTACATTTTCCTCGCGAGCCCAGCTGCATCGTTCGTCACAGGCGAGATTCTCTATGTCGATGGGGGCTACGCCGCGAGCTGATGCAGGATGCTTCGATGTTGTGGCGGTATTTGGATGAGGTTGGGCAATGTTAAACATAATACCAGATGAAGTGAACTTCCTAGACTGTACCTTGCGCGACGGTGGCTACTACACAGGTTGGGATTTCGCGCCGGAGCTTGTGTCGGATTATGTCGCTACTATCAACACTCTCCCGGTGCGCATGGTCGAGCTAGGGCTCGCCGGAAAGCCTGAGAGCCACGGATATTTCGCCAGTGTGACGAGCTCTAAGGCCGAACAGGTGGCTGCTGGTCTCCTGGTCAAGGCATGCCTGATGATCGACGCCAAGGATGCGCTTGCGAGCGAACTGCCTATACCACTTGCCATGATCCGCCTGACAGAAGGACTAGTGCCAGGGCATATCACGACCGTCCGCGTGGCGGCGCATTACAGAAGCTTGGCGGCCTGCCGGAACATTTGTGCTGAGTTGTCTCACAGGGGCTTCCGTGTGTTTTTGAATCTCATGCAGATCGATGCAGCAAATGCTGCAGAAATTGAGATGTGCGTGAAGGAGGTAAAGCAGATCGACACCATCGACGTGCTTTATATCGTCGATTCCTTTGGCTCTATGAAGCCGACTCGCGTTCAGGAGTTGATCGGCCGGTTTGCGGGTCGAATTGAGCCTGACATTGGATTCCACGGCCATGACAACCGCGGATATGCACTGATCAACTCAGTGGCCGCCGCGATGGCGGGAGCGACCTGGATAGACTGCACCATGGGCGGCATGGGCCGCGGGGCAGGAAATACGGCTAGTGAGCAGCTCCTACCGATTCTCACTCGCCTCGAAACATCCCAGGAACGGGCACTCCTCGAGCACGTTCTGCGTCACTTCGATCCGCTTCGCAAACGGTATGGCTGGGGCAGCAGCGCGGCATATCAATACGCGGGCTCAAACTTCATCCATCCGTCCTATGTTCAAAAGCTTTGTGAAGGCGGGGCCTTGTCTGACGCCGCAATTATCAGGCGCCTTTCGGACCTTCCCGCCGATGAACGGATGAGTTTTGCCAATGACAAGCTGTCGGCGCTAATGGCGCAGGACATCGCCTGATCGCAGATATCTCTGTTGAGGCGCCCCGTTTTCCCAATTTGGAGGAAGCCATGGCTCTACCAAACGCGGTTGTAAAACCATCGCTCCTCCCGTCCGATCCGCGGTTTTCATCAGGCCCTTGCCGTAAACATCCTGGTTGGAGCGTGCACCCAACTATGCTGCGCTATGTTGGACGAAGTCACCGGAGCTCCGAGGGAGCAGAAAGGCTGGGAGAGGTAATCAGGCGCATGGGCTCTTTGCTAGGGCTGCCTGATGGCTGGCTCTGCGGAATCGTGCCCGGTTCGGGCACTGGGGCCTGCAGCATGGCCTTACAAAATCTACTCGGCCCTTTTCCAGTCGAGACATTCTTGTCAGACAGCTTCTCGCAGTATTGGGCAAATGAGATCGATACGTTGGCGCTTGCCCCCCAAAGCCGGCACATTTGTGCTTTCGGAGATTTTCCGACCATTGGCAGGATCGACCCCAATCACGACATCGTTCTTGTGCTAAACGGAACCAGCAGCGGCGTCTGTCCACCGGATCTTGACTGGATTCTTCCTGACCGTGCCGGGCTTGTGATCGCGGATGCCGTTTCGGCGGCTTTCACGAGGCATATCGACTTCGACCGAATCGATGTTCTGTGTTGGTCATGGCAGAAGGCGCTTGGCGGTGAAGGCGGCCACGGCATGATCGCGCTCTCGCCTCGAGCCCAGGCACGGCTGAAAGCCGGCGAGCGTAAGCCTGTAGCCAGGCTCATGAGACTGCACAACCCCGACGGATCTGTGAACAATGCGTTCTTTGGCGGCCGGACGATCTCGACCCCCAGCATGTTCGCCGTCGAGGACATCCACTCTGCGCTCGACTGGGCCGAAGCGTGCGGTGGACTACCCGCGCTTCTGAACAGGGTTGCCAATAATTATGCTGTCGTGGACGACTGGGTGAACTCTACTCCTTGGATCGATTGGATTTGCACCAATCCGGCAGCACGCTCCACCTGTTCAATTACTCTTCGGCTTGTACAAGAGCAGCTCGCTGCCGGCGAGAAAGAGGACGACGGCAAAATCGCTGCGGGGATGATCCGTCTACTCGAAGCCGAAGGCGCGGCTTTTGACATCTGGAGCTACGGTGACGCGCCCCCAGGATTCCGGATATGGGCGGGCCCTACGGTCGAGACAGAAGACTTGGCGCTCTTATGTGACTGGCTGGCCTGGGCTTATAGCGAGACGTGCGAGGGCAGCATACCGCCAGAAACGATTTCGGAGATCGCAGCGAGCAGTCATAGCTGTGAACCGAATATCGGCCTGTCCGATGCGTTCACGCTTGTGGAGATGCAACAATGATCGGATCTCCGGCGGGCGGCCTTTCCAGCGGTAAGTGTGGCGCCCCACACTGCCGCAGAGCAAAGCTCAAGCGTCCTCCTCAGATATTGGCAGATTGCTATGACGCGATACTTTTCGACGCGATTGGCGTCCTAATCATCGATGACGAAAGCCTCCCAGGTGCTGTTGATATCTTGGAGCGACTTAATATATCCGGCCAGCCATACTACATCGTGACGAATATCAGCAGTGGATCGGATGAAACGATATTCGCACGTTTACGAGGCGCGGGACTTCCGATTCCGGGGGTCGACCGTATCGTGTCCGCGGGAGGTATTGTGCGACATCGCGTACTCGAAGAGGTGGCAGCCGGGCGGCTAGTTTCATATCTGGGCAGCGCGCGCGCTGCGGATGACGTTTTCGGCAAGCATCCAAATCTTCACTCTGCTGACACGGCCGACACATTCGACACGCTCGTAGTGATCGATGACGAAGGTTTTGATTTTAAACGGTCTGTCGATCACATCCTGTCAACATTTCAACGCAGACTGATAAATACAGGTGAAATGCCCCGTATCATAGCGGGAAACGCCGACATCATTTATCCTAGCAGGAACGGCTCACTGGCCTTTGGACCAGCGATAATAGGACCAATGCTTCAGGCAGGACTAGCCCCCTTCGGAGCTCCTCCAATCTGTGTCGAGGTTATGGGCAAGCCAGGAAGAGCGATTTTCGAAGAGTGCATCGCTCGGGCAGGTACGGACTGTCTTTTGATGGTTGGCGATCAGATTGATACCGATATTAAGGGCGCAAAGGCTGCCGGGGTCGACACGCTTCTCGTAACCGCTGGCCTCAACAACTCCGGCGAGTTACGTCAAGATGAAAACGGCGCACCCGATTATGTCGCAAAAAACCTCGGTCAGATCCTCGACAGCAGTTTGCTTACCACCTTCTGTCGGTGATGCATTCCAGCACAACAAATCAGGTTTGGGCAGTTTGGCGCCCTCGGTGCTGCACGCGTGTACTGACGGACAACGCGACAACCGCGCGCACCATCGCATTCGGCTTTGGCCTGGCCATGACCTCCACTCTGTCGCGCCTGCCGCTGGACGTGGCCTTCAGCCTCACCAACGCCGGCGACGGGTTGCTGCCGGCGTTGCTCGGCGGGCATATGGAATCCAACTGGCTATTGCTTCGGATCTGCAAGTCGGCCTACCAGCTTACATTCGCCGATGGCGAAAGCGCGCCAGTCTGCCGCCTCAGGGAGGGCCTGCTCCTAGCAACGCCGAGTCTGCGCCCATGCAAGGCAGAAGGCTGGCGCTCTCCGAAAAGCTGCTGGATGGCGACGCCGTGCTCCTGGGCCGGCCCGCAAGCGACGCCAGCTTTCGCTATGCCACCGAGCGCGGTCCGGCAATCGAGGATGTCATGGCAGGGATTGAAGGAGTTAGCATCTGATCCAGATTCGGCAGCGCGCCTTTCCTTGCATCGAACTCTTGGCGTGGAATTGGGGGCCCGCTTGAGCGCCTGCCGCGAAGCGCGTTCTCAGATACCGCTGGAGTAGGAGCCACTGTAATCAGCGGATAGCCCATCCAGACGACTAGCGTGAGGAACATCAATGGAACTCGGCGTCATCGGCACAGGTGCGCTCACAGCGGCTATTATCACCGGGCTCAAATCCATCACCGACAATTCGATTTCGGTGCTCCTGTCACCTCGCAACCAAGACATCGCAGCGGGTCTCGCTTCCCGCCATCCCGACGTGCGCGTTGCGAGCGACAATCAAACAGTTCTCGATAGTTGCGACACCATCATGCTGGCGATCCGACCGCAGATTGCCCATCAGGTGCTTCCGGAATTGCGGTTTCGTCACAGGCATCATGTCGTCAGCCTGATCGCCACACTGTCGCGCGAGGAGATAGCCGGCCTGACCGCTCCCGCAGTGTCCGTGACGAAAGCGCTTCCCATGCCGATGCTTGCTCACCGGCTGGGCGCAACGATCGTTTACCCGCCCGATGCGGGCGTGGCGAAATTGTTCGGCAGGCTGGGGAAGGTGATCGAGGTAGAGAATTCGAGCGAGTTCGACGCATTGAGCGTCGCCACCGCGACCTATGGCAGCTATTTCAAATACCTCGAAACCATCCACAGGTGGCTGAAGGAGCATGGGGTTAGGGACGGCAAGGCGCGCGACTACATCGCAAGCCTTTTCAAGGCGTTGGGGAACGCTCCGGAGATGCTGCCGGAAAAGGACTTCATGCATCTCGCACAAGACTACGCGACCCGCGGTGGGATTAATGAGCAGGTTCTTCGCGAGCTTACGGCCCTGAAGGTATTCGATGCAGTCACGGAACGTCTGGATGGAGTCCATCGCCGTATTACCTGTGACACGCACTCAAGATCGAACCAGGTTCCAAGGACCGAGACCGAATGAAACTGTACTTCAGCTACAATCCGAGTCCTCGCTCGCGATCGCCGTGGCGCGCTACTTGAGGCGAAGGTGACGCGACGCTGGGCGGTCGACAGCCAACGCGTCATGTTGAGTGCGATGGGCGTCGCCAAAGCGGCGGAAGATGTCCGCCACCTTCGGCCCCGAGCGGGCCATCGGCGAGAGCTCAGAAGTATTGCGGCTTGGCGGGCGGTGGCAAGGTGGGCGCCGGAGGCGGCAAGAGCTCAAGGGACTCGACGTGGCGCAGGGCGCAGACCTTGTTGGTGGCAATCCAATTTGACCCCCCTATGTAGTGCGCAGCGTTCAGCGTTCCCCCGGGCGAAGCTGGTCAGGGTTGCGCAGCCCGGGCGAGCGCGGATGGCGCTTGGCAGCTTGATAGCTTGATAGGGTGATCAGGCGCGGTTCTTGAAGCGCCAGGAGTCGTTTCCGGTCTCGATAATCTCGCAATGATCAGTGAGACGGTCGAGGAGCGCTGTCGTCATCGCCCAAGACGGCGGGCCATTCGCCGAACGGCAGGTGCGGCTGGCGCCGCAGACGAAGCATACATTGGTGCGGCAGGGAAATGGGAAATGTCGAGCCTAGTATCGGACAGGGCATCCTCACAGGCGAGGCACGCTACCACGGGAATTGGATCATCGACCCCATAGGCGTGGAGGTCGCGTCTAGGAAGGAGGTCCGTTACCGAGTCCGGCCGAACGAACAAACAGCGTCCGCATGGAACTTTGTGAAATCTGCGGCGTTGCCCATCCTGTTGGTGGACTCGTGTTGGAGGTCGAAAACTGTGCATTCCTCGACTCCAGATCATTTTCTCTTTGAGGCCCACCTGCCCATGACGATAAGATGCATATTCTCCCCGTCATGGCACCGGCAGATTTCGCGCGGTTTTGTTCAGGTAGGTAAGGGCCTCTGGCGCCGCAACCGGAGTTTCGGCAGAAACGGTCGTTCCTCAAACTGGTGTAGACGGCGTCTCGTAGGACGACTTTTCCACAGCCTGCTCCGCGCTCGGCGTAGATGGCGATGCCAGATGCGTTGTCTCAGGGCGCCGGGTCGGAAGCGGGCGCTGGCGGGACCTTGATGCTAGGAACGGGGCATCGGTCCACATCTGCTTTACCTCTGCCGGTCAATTGCCTCTAGCACCATTTTAGTCGCATCGGATGTTTCCTCAGCCGGCATCTCCAGGCGGGTAGCCTTTTCCATCTCCTGGAGGGCAATAGCTTTGTCGGCGATCTCGTTTGCCTCTTCGCGAGGCAGTATCACCACCCCCTCTTCGTCCGCGAGCATAATGTCGCCGGCAAGCACGGGAACATTCCCGCAAGCGACCGGGTGGTTCATGGTCCCGCCGAGGTTGTACCACCCCGCGGTGATCGATGAAAGTCCGCGGCACCACATGGGGAAATCCGCCTCTTCGATCTCGAGCAAGTCCGTGCACGGACCGTACTACCCCGCCGGCGGCCTTGGCCGTAGCTGTAACCGCTCCGGCCCAGCAGGCATACCTATCATCTCCGAGGCGATCCACTACCACGAAATCGCTTGGACGAAGAAGCCCTAGCGCGTGACCAAGTAGCGTCGAATCCGGTCCGGGAATTGCCACAGTAACCGCGACACCAGCAACACGTTTACCGCGAAGAAGCGGTCGGATTCGACGATCTAAAAAGCCCCACTGGCGAAAATGGCCGATACTCGCTGTTTGAACCAGTTGCAGCTTTTGAACGAGTTTCGGGCGACAACGGTTCCGGCATGGGATTGACACGGTAATCAGTCATATAGCCTTCCTATTTTAGCCAGCAACCCAGTGAGGATACTCGAACACAGGAGCGTTCAACTGAAGTGAGACAAACACGCGGGAAGGCTTCGCTATCTGCAAGGCCACGAAGTCACCTGATGTGCGTTTGAAAGCTGAACGAGCGGCTTACTCAGCGAGAAATGAGTCGTGGAAATTTTTCGCGACAGTGCGGCCGCCCTGTAATACAAAATCTAGTTCCGATCCGTGGGTGAATAAGCTAAGGCCCATTTTTTTGAACCGTGGCAAATAGTCTATGGAAGCCACATCAATACCCGAGGCGATGCCGTACTTCTTAGCGACATTCGCGACTGCTTGACAGGCATCCAGCAACTCTGTCGTAAGCCCTCCCGGTTCCATGCCGAAGGAAAGGGCAAGGTCTGCCGGACCAATAAAGAGGGCGTCAACACCAGGTGTCGACGCTATCTCGTCAAGATTGTTAAGCGCCTCTCGTGTCTCAATTTGGAGCACGACAGCTAGGCTAGAGTTCGCATTCTTCCGATAGTCTGCGTCGGTTTGATAATAATTGGATGCCCTCCACGCTCCAGACCCGCGCTTTCCTGAAGGTGGATATTTTGCGAATGACACAGCGTCGATGGCTTCCGCACCCGTATTTACCATTGGCACCATGATGCCGTTCGCGCCATGATCCAGAGCCGCTTTTATAAGTTCGATCCTGTTCCAGGCGACTCTGTAAAGTACAGGCATCCCGTACCGTTCGGTCGCAGGAAGAATATTTAAAAGTGAGGTTGGTGGAATTGGTGAATGCTCGCCGTCGACCAGTAGAAAATCCAAATTCGTCTGTGCCAGAATCTCTGCGATCATCATGTTCGGGGTCTGCATCCAACCACCAATTTGGGGTTTTCTCGATTTGATCGCTTCAGAGAGCCGGAGTCCTGCCATTTCAACAATCCTTTGCGTTGCCTAGCCGCAACTGAGTTGGTCAGCTGCAAGCCGCCTAGCCGGAACGCCTTCTTTCAGGGAGAAAGCCTACTGGCGGATGCCACAAAATCGCGCTGCTGCGCAACGAACTGACTTATTATGGTGACGGTGACATGTTTCTGAGGTTGCGAAAATATACAGTTCTCCAAGAAGTTGGCTATCACACCAATCGATTCCCGTTCTTAATATGGCGCCCCTCCGGTGAACGGATTGACCATCACGGCCATGTTCGAAAGCACCGCCTAGGCCGCTAGAAAAAGACAGTAGATTGGAGAGCCAGCCGAACCCCCTCATTATGTGCAGTCGCCTGTAGTATCGTAGTCATATTAGGCGCGAGACTTCAATATTTGCTTACAGACGGGTGTTGGGGCGCGGATAGTTCCGATTAAACCGGTCCGGCTCGAATGCGGAAACAGGCCAGGTGCGTGCGAGCGAAGTCGCTGGTTGAAGTCGCGGACTCACGTCACTAAAGCGTGTCGCGATTAATCGGCCTCATATCCGGCCGCTTTGAAGAAGTTTCTGCATTCGGTTGGCTCGAACAGATGGCAGATATCGCCGAGAGCCTCGCAGAGTGCATCGAAGCTTCTGGCCGCCTTCTTTCCCAGCCTCGCCTTGAGTTTTGAATAGGCCATCTCGATCGGGTTGAGGTCGGGCGAGTATGGCGGCAAGAAGAGGAGGCCATGCGCCCCTTTGGCGAACCAGTTGCGCGGCGCGCTCGTTCTTGTGGAAGCCGACATTGTCGAGAATGACGACATCGCCGGGCGACAGTTCGGGAGCGAGCTGAGTTTCGACGTAGCGTTCGAAGATGGCGGCATTCATCGGCGCGTTGACGATCCATGGCGCGACAAGACCGTGGCATCGCAACCCGGCGATAAAGGTCTGCGTCTGCCATTTGCCGAATGGTGCATGCGTCCTGAAGCGCTTGCCCTTCGGCGCCCAGCCTGTGCGTTTGGTCAGCTTGGTGTTGGTCGACGTCTCATAGATGAAGATCAACCGCGTCAAAGCCTTGTTGAAGAAGCGCTTTCGCCGCCCCATCCGTAGTTCACGCGCCTGGCGCACGTCGGCCCTCTGCTGCTCGCGGGCTGTAGAGTTTTTTTATGACTGAGCCCGGGCGTTGGAGCAGGCGCCCGACATTGGAGCGGTGCACGCTCACCCCGCGCTCCTCCAGTTCGACGCAAAGCTCATCCAACGTCAGTTCGCCGACCTCGGCCAACCGCAAGCGGACAAACTCGACATGCGGCTCAAGCTTCCCGCCTCCCACATGGCCCTGTCGGCGCGCTTTAAGTGAACCGGTCTGCCGGCGCAGGTTGATCAGATTGTTCACAAAGCGAGGTGAAACGCGGACATGGCGAGCTGCCTCGCGGTGACGATGTCCCTCATCCACATACGCAACAACACGCCGACGCAACTCAAGCGGTAGCGGCTTGCCCATCGCGGTCTCCTTTCAACCGCAATGAATCACGAACTCAAATCAACGGGAATCTGGAGGCTTCTGTGAGGTCCGCATGCTCGACGGAGCCGCCTGGCAGGACGTCGGACCTCATTGTAAGCCGGATTGAACGGAGCCGCGGGCAGGACTGGCGCTATGGGTATTGTAGCCCGGAGCAGTGGCCGGAATAGTCTTTGCCAGAATGATGAAGGGCACCCGAGATGCGATGACGGTGAAGGACGCCAGGATAGAGGGCGGAATCTTGATGGCGGGTGCCGTCAGTCAGATTGCTGTGCCTCTCATCACCAGCCTGGCTGCTTCGGCCCTTGTACGATGGGCCAAAAGTTGGCGTTCCGACGCCCATGGCGACGGATGCGGAGCATGGCGATGAGGACGCGCCGGGCGCGATCATGAGGTGTCGCTCCAGAAAGGGCTCGGCGGCGCTTGTCCGCACCGCCAGATGGCGAGCGTGATCATCGGTCCTCCGCAACAGGGGCAGCGATGCGCGGCGGCGACAGCGACGCTTTCGGCATCCGGTTCGAGAGCGTTTTGCCGCGGTCTGGCCAGCAGCCTGCGGCACAGTTCGAGCCTGGTGGTGCGATGACCATTGGCGAGGAAGCCGTAGTGGCGGATGCGATGGAAGCCGTCCGGCAACGTGTGCAGGAGGAAGCGACGGATGAACTCGTGGGCATCGAGCGCCATGACCTTCGTCCTGGCGCCATGACGATAATCTCGCCAGCGGAACGCGACGCGATCGTCGTCCATGCTGATCAGCCGGGAGTTGGCGATGGCAACGCGATGGGTGTAGCGGCCGAGATAGGCGAGCACCTGTTGCGGCCCGCCGAAAGGTGGCTTGGCGTAGACGACCCTTGCGACAGGCTAAGCCCTGGAAAGGAGAATGGAATGTAGATCCTGAAACCTTTTCGAAGCGATCCGGAGGGTTCGACCCCCTCCCGGCAAAGGCGCAGCCCGCGAGCCGGAAGCGAGTCTTGCATGGGCGGCGGCAACGTCGCTCGTGAAGCGTAGACAGCGGATGCTGAAGCCATGTGTCAGCCTCGAGATTATGTGCATGCGGAGGCCTTCGGCGTGGGTAGCCCGGGGGCAGCATCGTCGGAACCGCCAATGGCGAGGTTCTGGCGGCTCGGCCGGGGTCTTGGAGCAGGGCAAAGGCATGGGATGGATCGCCAGGGAACCTGTGAGATCCCGCTTACGTCCACAAGCGAAGTACGCCGGAACAGGGACCCGCCGGTGACCATGGGTCCAGGCTCGATGAGCGTCCTCCACGCTCATCGGGAGCGCCTCGGCGACCACGAACATGGGAGGCGCATGTGGGGCCTGTGACCGAAACTATAAGGGAGCAGGTATGCGTGAGCGGGAAGTCGTAGCGCCTTCATAGTAGCAGTGAAGACGGAGAACCGCGCTCACCGGGACCCGACGGAGCGAAGGGAGGCGTCATGTGTAGAGAACCGTTGACCTGAAACATGGGAGGGGGCTCTAAACCCCACAAACCTGTCTACCAACCGACAGCGGATAGCCGAACTGGCGAGGACGAAACGGGGTGTGGCGGTGTGCTCGCTCCACCATGTCATCGATCTGGACTGGATGAAGGAGGCCTACCGGCTGACCCGCAAGGATGGTGCCCCTGGCATCGACGGCGTCACTGCGGCGGACTATGAGGTGAACCTGGAGACCAGACTTCTGGACCTCCTGGACCGCATCAAGTCCGGCCGATATCGTGCGCCGCCGGTCCGGCGGGCCTATATACCCAAGGCGGATGGGTCGCAAAGGATGCTCGGCATTCCGACCTTCGAGGACAAGGTGGCGCAACGCGCCATTATGATGGTGCTGGAGACCGTCTATGAGGAGGATTTCTACCCCTGCTCATATGGGTTCCGACCGAGCCGCTCGGCCCATCAGGCGCTCCGCAATATGCAGAACGTGCTGTGGGCAAAGCGGCTCTATTGGGTGATCGATCTCGACATACAGAAATACTTCGACTCGATTCCGCACTCCCATCTCCGGGCGTTCCTCGACCAGCGAGTCACGGACGGCGTCATCCGACGGATGATCGATAAATGGCTGAACGCAGGAGCCGTCGAAGACGGTCTTCTGCACCGAACGACCGAAGGATCCCCGCAAGGAGGCGTGGTCTCGCCCTGCCTCTCGAACATCTTCCTGCACCACGTGCTGGACGAATGGTTCGAGACCGAGGTGCGGCCGCGGCTCCGTGGGGGCTGTACCATTGTCCGCTACGCTGACGATGCGCTCATGGCGTTCGACAACATCGTCGACGCTCAGCGTGTCCTGGCAGTGCTGGACAAACGTCTTGGACGGTTCGGGCTTACGCCCCATCCCGACAAGACGCGTCTCGTCGACTTTCGCCCGCGAAGGACGGAAAGCACACGGCATCCGGAGACGGATGGCACCAAGTTCGACTTTCTCGGCCTGACCCACGTGTGGGGACGGTCGCGCAGAGGCAAGGACATGGTGATGCAAGTCACGGCCAAGGGCCGTTTTGCTCGTGCGCTGGCTGCGGTAAGTGACTGGTGCCGGAAACACCGGAACTGGTCGATCCGCGATCAGCACCGCCATCTCTCGTCCATGATGCGGGGCCACTTCGCCTATTATGGGGTCGGGGGAAATGCTCGGCGACTGCGATGGTTCGCCCATCAGGTCGTGAAGATATGGCAGAAATGGCTATCTCGGCGAGATCGTCAAAGCGTGTTCCGATGGCCCCGCCTTAACGAAATCCTGAAACGCCATCCGCTGCCGCCAGCCAGGATTCTTCATTCGTTTGCCACCGTGAGGGGTGGGGGCAGCAACGCCCCCACCTACTCGGCATTCGAGGCGACGGACTTCGGCGACCATGCGGGCGAAGGCATCAGGCTTTGCCAGGTGGGCGAGATTGCCGAAGAAGCCCAGCCGGCCCGCATCACGGGCCACTCGCAGTTCCTCCAGAAAGCGGCGGCGAAACAGGCGCGACAGCACGCGCACGGGCAAAAAGAAGCCCGGCCTGCACGAGATCCAGCGTGTGCCGTCGGGCGAGACGCCCCCGCCCGACGAACATAAACCGGATATGAGGCATCCCTGGCCGGACGAGCGGGCAACGTGTCGCGAAGTCCATATCCATCAAAGGGCAGGGCTGTAGATCCGGCAGGTGCGCGCGGAAGGCGATTGAACTTACCTGGGGAGGCCTGCGTCATGTTCCGACTTCGGAACTGAGGGAACCGCAAGGTGACCTGACCGTGACGCAGGAGTCAGCAGAGGGCGTAGTAGGTGATGCTGTCGGCAAGGCTAGTGAGGCACTCCAAGGCCGAAAGGCGGAGCAAACGGATAGGCCGAGCCGGAAACGATGACCGAAGGCCCGAACGATTGGAAGTGGCAAGTAGGACTGGCAACTCATGAGTGGAAAGCGGCAGAAGACCCAGTATTCACTGGCCCTGGAACCGAGGGACCGGGGTGAAGCCCCAGTCAGCGGTTACCAAGGGGCCGAACCGCTCGTGGCGAAGTCGGCACCCGAAAGCCCGGCTTGAACAGAACAACTGATGGAGACGGTATGTAGCCGAGAGAATCTGGAACAGCGTGGAAACGCGTTCGAAGCAACAAGGGCGGTCCAGGCGTGGATGGGATGACCATCGATGACGCCAAGGGCTACCTGCGTGAGCACTGGCCAAGCATTCGGGATTGATTGCTCAAGGGAACCTACCAGCCACAGCCGGTCAAGCGGGTCGAAATCCCCAAGCCGGAGGGCGGGGTCAGAAAGCTCGGCGTGCCTTGCGTCGTCGACAGGCTGATCCAGCAAGCCCTGCTGCAGGTTCTCCAGGAGCAGTGGGACCCGACATTCTCCGAGCACAGCTACGGCTTCCGTCCGGGACGTTCCGCTCATCAGGCGGTAGCCCAAGCGCAATGCTACATTGCCGAGGGCTACAGCTACGTGGTCGATCTTGATCTCGAAAGATTTTTCGATCGAGTCAATCACGACAGCCTGATGGCGCGCGTCGCTGCGAGGGTGGCCGGACAAGCGTGTGCTCAAACTCATCCGGGCATTCCTCAATGCCGGGGTGATGGAGGACGGCTTGGTCCGTCCGGTGGACGAGGGGACCCCGCAAGGCGGTCCGCTCTCGCCCCTCCTAAGTAACCTCCTGCTCGACGACCTCGACAAGGAACTGGCCCCGACGGGGTCACCGCTTCTGCCGCTACGCCGACGACTGCAACATCTATGTTCGCAGCCGCCGCGCCGGAGAACGGGTCACGGCCTCCGTCAGCCGGTTCCTGACCCAAAAGCTGTTGCTGAAGGTCAACGCGGCGAAGAGTGCGGTAGCGCGGCCGAAGGAGCGGAAGTTCCTGGGGTTCAGCATCGCGAATGACGGAAGCGAGCGGCGCATCGCGCCGAAGGCCCTCGACAAATTCAAGGCGCTGATCCGGGATATGACACGCCGGACCCGGGGCATAATACCAAGAGTCATGGAGTTTGACCGACGTGCGCCCACTGCCGCATTCCGATTGATGTGATGGTTTCGGGCGCAGCGAGGAGCTTCTGCCAAGCCTCGCAAGCGGCGTCGATTATGGCGTCGTAGTCGTCGAAGACGCGGTTTGAGAGCCAATTCTGCCGCAGATATTGCCAGACGTTTTCGACCGGGTTCAGTTCCGGGGAGCGCGAGGGCAGGAAGATCGCCGTCATGTTTTTCGGCATCCTGAGATTGGCGGTGGTGTGCCATCCGGCACGATCCATGACGAGCACAGCGTGTGCGCCCTTTTCAACATGGCGGCTGATCTCGTCGATATGGCGTTGCATGGCCTCGGTGTCGGCAAAGGGCAGAGCCAGAGCTGCCCCGGCGCCGCGCGCCGGGCAAATCGCGCCAAACAGATACGCACTCTTGTAGCGCTGATCGGCCGGCTGGCGGGGTCGGGTGCCGCGCCTTGCCCATTGCCGCACGATGCCGTTCTTCTGGCCGATGCGGGCTTCATCCTGGAACCAAAGCTCCACCTTCGTACGCGGCGGTAGGTCGCAAAGATGCGCCTTCAGCGTGCGTGGCCAGTTTTATGGAATGGCCCGCCCTCCTTTGAGGCATCGGCTAGGATGCCTGTGTTTGGAAAGCGGAGAAGGACGAGCCATGACGATCATGATGCTGGGAATTGACCTTGGCAAGAACAGCTGCAGCGTTGCGGGGCTGGATTCGGATGGGAATGTGGTGCTGCGTCGCCGCATGCAGCCCAAGAGGGTCTTGAGCTTCGCCTCGAAGCTCGCACCCTGCACTGTAGCGATGGAAGCGTGCTGCGGCGCACATTATCTGGGACGGCTTCTGGCCGAACAAGGGCACGAGGTCAGATTGATGTCGCCGGAATATGTGCGTCCTTACGTGAAGGCGCAGAAGAACGACGACCGGGACGCGGAAGCAATCGCAGAAGCCGCCACACGTCCGACGATGCGGTTTGTCGAACTCAAGTCCCAGGCGCAACTGGATGTCCAATCGTTGCACCGGGCCCGCTCTCGGCTGGTCGGCGCGCGCACGACGCTGACCAACCAGTTGCGCGCCATCCTGCTTGAGCGTGGCACGGTCATCGCGCAGAGGCGCCATAAGCTTGAGCAGGCAGTGGATGCCTTGCTTGCAGATCCGGACTTCATGAGCGGCAGTCGCATTCGTCGCTTGCTCGCCGATATGCGGCAGGAATGGATAGATCTCGATCGCCGCATCGGGGCTCTGGACCGGGAATTCGTCGAACTCGCTCGCGACAATGTGGCCGCTCGGCGGCTGACGTCGATCCCCGGCATCGGCGCCCTCAACGCTACCGCACTCGTGGCTGCTGTTGGCGACGGCGCGACCTTCGCCAAGGCTCGCGATCTTGGCGCATGGCTGGGGCTCGTCCCGCGACAGCACACGACCGGAGGCAAGCCGAGACTGCTTGGTATCTCCAAGCGCGGCAACAAATACCTGCGCACGCTACTGATCCATGGGGCCAGGGCCGCCTTGCCGTCACTGGCCCGAAGCCAGACCACGCTGGGCGTTTGGTTACGTAATCTGCTGGCAAGACGACACCGCAATACGGTGGTCGTCGCGCTGGCCAACAAACTCGCCCGTATCGCATGGATGATATTGCGACACGAGGTAACCTTCCAGGCCAACCGAGCCACGGCGATGGCAGCTTGAAACAATCAGGTCAGCGGCGACACGAAATGAACGCCGTGTGACCCATGATGTCTGCGGGAGGACTTTGAAAGATGGCCTGACGGTCAAGCCGACGTTCTGGAAGCCTGGTTCAAAAGATGGCGCGTCGACGCCGTGAGTTTTATCAGGCCCGGAGCGTGCGGATCTCCATCTTGGCGACGGCTTCAGCCGACACGCCGTATACGTTGATGCAGACCAATAGTTGCCATCAGAAATAAACCTCTTGCCGACGGGCGGGCCATACGTTTTTGAACTCCTCGACAATATGGGCGTCCTGGCCCGGATGATGTGGGCGCGCGCTGATGTGCGAAAAGCCGAGCTTGTGCAGCAGTTTCCCGACATAGCGCGCGTCATAGTCCACGCCGAAGCGCTCCTTGATGACGCGCTTCAGGTCGATGCGCCGCCAGCGCACGACGCCGTCAACGGCACGGTCCGGCCCCGTCTCCACCATCGCAGCTAATTCGCTCTGCTGCTCTGGCGACAGCCGCGACAGCGGACCAGGCGACCACTGATCGAGAAGACCGTCGGGGCCTGCAGTATTGAACCGGTGCACCCAGTCGCGCAGCGTCTGCCGATCCATCCCGCCGATCCGCGCCGCATCGGTTCGGTTCATCCCGTCCAGAACCGCCGCGATCGATAACAGCCGGCTGCTCTGCCGTACATCTTTCGAAGCCCGCGCAAGGCGTCGAAGTTCGCTCGCCGAATAGTCATCCCGTAATTTCACCGCTGAACCCATCGCCGAATCTCCTTCGGCATCAGGGAATCACGGTCCACCTGCGACACAAAATCACGAAAGAGTCAGCGCCCGAGACCGTTGGTATAAGTCTGCCGCAGCTGGTCAAGGAGCTGAAGCCATACCTCATCGGATGGCGCGGCTACTTCGGCTTCTGCCAGACCCCGCGGGTGCTTACGAACTTGGAAGCGTGGACCCGCCGAAGATTACGCATGTATCTTTGGCGGCAATGGGGGAACGGGCACAACCGCTTCAAGGAACTGCGCCGTCATGGCGTACCAACGTTCGGAGCTGCGGTTGCCGCCGGTTCACCGACGGGATTCTGGCGCATGTCAGGACACCCGGCGGTCCAACAGGCCCTGCGCAACCATTACTTCGAGTCCCTCGGTCTCCCTCGACTCCATGTCTCTGCCCAAGCTTAATCCGATCGAACCGCCGTGGTACGGACCCGTATGCCCGGTGGTGTGGGAGGGGCGGCGCCGTGAGGCGTCCCCCTATCCCGATCAATCCTGAATCCATTAAATAGCGACACGCTTTAATTCCCCGCGCTGGCCATCTTCCGGCCCGCGATAGCTGTCTCGAGCCAGCCGATCTCCATCTCCGGCACGGACGACAGCAGCAGGTCGGTATAGTCATCGAAGGGCGGCGTCAGCACCCCGCTCTTGGCACCGCACCGCACAACCTCGCCGCGATACATGACGGCGATGGAATCGGCGATCGACTTCACCGTCGCGAGATCGTGGGTGATGAAGAGGTAAGCCACCTGCTCGATCTGCTGGAGATTAAGCAACAGCTTCAGGATGCCGTTGGCCACTAACGGGTCGAGGGCCGAGGTTACCTCATCACAGATGATGAGCTTGGGCTTGGCCGCCAGCGCACGAGCAATGCAGACGCGCTGCTTCTGGCCGCCGGAGAGCTCGGCCGGATAGCGACCGACGAAGCCATTGCCCATTTCGATCTCTTCGAGCAGCTCCTTGACCCGTCGGTTGCGCTCGGCGCCCTGGAGACCAAAATAGAATGTCAGCGGCCGGCCGATGATGGTGCCGACCGTATGGTGTGGGTTCATGGCCACGTCGGCCATCTGGTAGATCATCTGCAATTGCCGCAAATCTTCCTTCGTCCGGTCGGCAAGATGGTCCGAGAGCGCGCGCCCATCGAAGCTGATCTCGCCCGACGAAGGCGACAAGAGGCCGGTGATGGCGCGCGCAAGCGTCGACTTGCCGGAACCGGATTCGCCCACAACCGCCAGTGTCTGGCCGGGATGGATGTCGAGCGAGACATTCTTCAGCACCTTGACGATGCCGTGGCCATAAGCCGCCGTGACATTCTTCACCGACAGAACCGGCTTCGGCGTCGGCTGCTTCTCCTGATGGTCGATGTGATGCACCGAAACCAGCGCCTGCGTATAGTCTTGCTTCGGCTCCTTGATGATCTGGTGAGTCGTGCCCTTCTCGATCATCTTACCGTGACGCAACACCATGATGTCGTCGGCTACCTGAGCGACAACGGCGAGGTCATGGGTTATGTAGAGAGCTGCAACACCCGTGGCGCGGATCGCTTCCTTGATCGCGGCGAGTACGTCGATCTGGGTCGTGACGTCGAGCGCAGTGGTCGGCTCGTCGAATATGATGAGGTCCGGCTCCGGACAGAGCGCCATGGCCGTCATCACGCGCTGCAGCTGCCCGCCCGACACCTGGTGCGGATACCGCCGACCGATATTTTCCGGGTCGGGAAGGCTGAGCTTGCGGAACAGTGCTACCGCCCGGCGCTCGGCTTCAACGCGGTTGCCTAAGCCGTGCTTGAGCGAGCTTTCCACCACCTGGTCCATCAACCGCTTGGCGGGATTGAAGGCCGCCGCCGCGGATTGCGCGACATAGCAGACCTCACGGCCGCGCAACTTGCGAATGCCGTTGCGGCCCTGCGTCAGGATGTTGCGGCCGTTGAGGATGACTTCACCGCGCGTGATGCGCACGCCCCCGCGGCCATAGCCCATCGACGATAGGCCGATGGTCGACTTGCCGGCGCCCGATTCACCGATCAGGCCGAGCACCTTGCCCTTCTCCAGCGTCAGCGAGACGTCGTGCACCAGTACGATGTTCTTCGGCGGCTCGCCGGGCGGGTAGACCGTGGCCTCGATGCGCAGATTGCGGATGTCGAGCAGCACGCCGGGTTTCGCTTTGGTATCAGCCATCACCCGCGTCCTCCCTTCAGGCTCGTCGTACGGTTGAGCACCCAGTCGGCGACCAGATTGACCGAAATCGCCAGCATGGCGATCGCCGCCGCCGGGATGAGTGCGGCGCCTATGCCGAAGACGATGCCGTCCTTGTTTTCCTTGACCATGCCGCCCCAGTCAGCGACCGGTGGCTGTACGCCAAGGCCGAGGAAGGACAGCGCCGACAGGAACAGCACCGCATAGATGAAGCGCAGGCCTAGTTCGGAGACCAGTGGGGACAAAGCATTGGGCAGGATTTCGGCGAAGATCACCCACCACTTGCCTTCGCCGCGCAGTTTGGCGGCCTCGACAAAATCCATCGCATTGAGGTCGACCGCCACCGCCCGCGACAGGCGGAAGACCCGGGTTGAGTCGAGAAGGCCCATGACCAGAATCAGCGTCACGACATTGGACGGCAGCACCGAGAGCACCACGAGACCGAAGATCAGCGTCGGGATCGCCATCAGCAGGTCGACGAAACGGGACATCAACATATCGAACCAGCCGCCGACCACGGCAGCGGTGAAACCGAGGATTGCACCCATCGAGAACGAAAGCAGTGTAGCCAGCACAGCGATCAGGATCGTCGTCTGGGCGCCATAGATCATGCGCGAGAGCAGGTCGCGGCCAAGATTGTCGGTGCCGAAGAGAAATTTCGCCGAGATCGGCTCCCAAACTCCGCCCGCGATGTCGCCGAGGCCGTAGGGGGCGATCCACTGTGCAAAGATCGCGACGAGGAAGAAGAGGGCGGTGATAACAAGGCCGATCAGGGCGCCGATGGGAATACGTCCTATCATGGTGCTCCTTACCTCGGATGCCTGAGGCGCGGATTGGCGAGAATGGATGCCACGTCAGCCACGACATTGAGCGAGATATAAACGGCGGCGAAGATCAGCCCAACGGCCTGCACGACGGGCACGTCGCGCTTGGCGACATGGTCTACCAGATACTGGCCCATGCCGGGATAGACGAAGATCACCTCGATCACCACCACGCCGACCACGAGATAGGCGAGGTTGAGCATGATCACATTGATTATCGGAGCGATGGCATTGGGGAAAGCGTGCCTGCGGATGATCTCGAACGCTGTCAGGCCCTTCAGTTCCGCAGTCTCGATATAGGCGGACTGCATGACATTGAGGATCGCCGCCCGCGTCATACGCATCATATGGGCGAGGATGCCCAGCGTGAGCGTCGTGCAGGGCAGCGCGATTGCCTTCATTTTATCGAGAAAGGGCATGCCCTCATACACCATCGAAATGCCAGGGAATATCTGGAACTTCACGGCCAAGAAATACACCAATAGATAGCCGATGAAGAATTCCGGCACCGATGTCGAGGCGAGTGCCACGCCGGTGATCAGTTTATCGATGAGGCCGTCGCGATAACGTACTGCTGTCAGCCCGAAGGCAATCGCGAGCGGGACGGAGATAATCGCTGCCCAGAAGGCCAGGAACAGCGTGTTCCACAGCCGCTCCTTAATGGAAGTGGCGATATCGAGCCCACTGGTGAGAGCAGTGCCTAGGTCGCCCTGCAGGATTCCGAAAAGCCAGCGGAAATATCTGATGTAGGCCGGGTCGTTCAGCCCCAGCTCTCCCCGGAGATTGGCGAGCGCCAGTGGCGTCGCCGACTGGCCGAGAATGGATTGCGCGACGTCGCCGGGCAGAAGATTCGTGCCAACAAAAATGAGGACGGAAACGGCGAGCAACAGGAGGATGCCCAGCGCGACGCGCTGGGCAATAAGCTTGAGGACCATCGTCTCAGGGCCTCAGGCCTGCAGCCAGCACTTGATTAGCGCGTAGCCGTTCATGAATCGATCGTTGCCATTCTTAGCCCAACCGCCAACCTGCGGGCCCGTGGCGTCGATGTAATCATTGAACATCGGGATTATCACGCCGCCCTCATCATGGATGATCTGGCCCATGTCGGCATAGAGCTTCTTACGCCTGTCGGTATCGAGTTCGCCGCGCGCCTGGACCATCATCTGGTCGAACTTCTCGCTGAAGAAGTGCGTCTCGTTCCATGGCGCTTTTGACTGGTAGAGGAGAGAATACAGCATATCCTGGGTCGGACGACCTGGACCAGAAGATGCCACGAACGGCTGCTTGAGCCACACGTTTTCCCAGTAGCCGTCGGCTGGTTCACGTTTAACGTCGATGCTGATGCCCGCTTTGGCCGCGCTCTGCTGGTATAGCTGGGCAGCATCCACCGCGCCTGTGAATGCGCCGTCGGATGCATGAAGGAGCAGTGAGCCGGAGTGCCCTGACTTCTTGTAATGGAAGGCTGCCTTGTCCGGATCGTACTTGCGTTGCTCCAATTCGGTAAAGAGTGGATAAAACTTGTTTATTTGCGTGTCATTGCCGACGGAGCCGTACCCCCCCAAGACCTTCTGGACCATCTCTTCGCGGTCGATGGCATATTTCAGCGCGAGCCGCAGATCGTTGTTGTTGAAGGGGGCGGTGTCGATTAGGCAGCAAAAATAAGAATGCCCACGGCCCCCAACGTTGCGGACGGTGATGTCGGGGAAGCGTTTGAGGAGTTCGACCACCTTCGGATCGACGCGGTTAATCATGTGAACCTGCCCGCTTTGCAAAGCGGAGGTGCGCGCGGTCGCGTCGTTGATGACGATAATCTCGATCTGGTCGGCAAAGCCGCGATCGTCCCGCCAGTAACCGGCGAACCTCTCGCCGCCAAGTCGAACACCAGCTTCGTTGACCGTGACCTTGTATGGACCCGTACCGATGCCTGCGTTCGGGTTGTCCTTGCCGCCTTCTGGCTGAATCATCAGATGGACATCGTTCATTATGACTGGAAAGTCTGCATTGCTTTCTTTTAGAGTGAAGACGATGTTCTGGCCGTCGACGGCAATCTTGTCGATCCCCTGCATAAAGGCGAGCATAACCGACTTCGAGTTAGCGTCGGAATGGCGTTCCATTGTGGCGAGCACGTCGGCGGGCGTCATCTCCTTGCCGTTGTGAAATTGCACGCCCTTGCGGATTTTAAACGTCCAGGCCTTGGCGTCTTTCGATGGGCCCCATTCCTCGGCAAGTACCGGCTGCAGTTCTTGATTCGCGTCCAGCTCTACGAGTTGTTCGCCCCACAGGCGGCTGAAGATAAACTGAACATCATTTGTTAGGGCCGCTGGATCGAGACTGTCCGTCGCTTGTCCACCCATTAACCCGGCCTTGAGCGTGCCGCCCTTGACTGGCCCCTCCGCCCTTGCGGCTTCAGCTAGCAGGTTGTTAGCTAAGATTGCACTGACGCCGAGCGCCGCTGCCCGACCTAAAAAATCGCGCCGGGACAACTTACCTTTGGCGACGGACTCACTGAGAAAACTGATTTCATCATTCATCTTAATTCCCCTTTCTTTGTGTTAATCGATTATTGGCTGCACCCGCACGAGGTAACCAGGCGCTGCCCTCGTGCGATCTGAAGAAGCTCGAGCTCACCTTCGGAAACCCCTCGTATGAATCAGAGGGACGTTTGCTTCAGAACCTCCTCGCGGACGTGACGCTTTGATCCGAATTCGCCGACGGAAGCTGCGAATACGGTTCTTCTTCCGCTGTTCGCGTTACAGGATCCGATAGACTTTCCTGGCGTTCTCCCGAAACAGCAGCGCCTTGTGTTCCTCCAATATTCGAGCCTTGAAGGCATAGCGCGGATCGTCAAAGTCCCAGTGAGGATAATCGCTCGCATACAGCAGCCTATCCCAACCGATTTGATCAAACAGGTAGTTGATATCCTCCGGATTGTCTGGCTCTTCCATCGGCTGTGTGGAAAAGTAGAAGTGCTCGCGCAGATAGTGGGAAGGCGGATGTTTCAGGCTTGCCACTTCCGAGCCCATGCGACGCCACAGCATGTCGAGCCGGTGTCCAAGTTCGATCGACCAGGCACAGCCGCACTCGACGATGATCACCTTGAGCGATGGCAACTGATCGAACACGCCATCGAGAATGAGACTCATAATCTGCGACTGCGCAGCGAAGGTGAGATCCAAATGGCTCTCACAGTAGTAGGACGGCCAGCCGCTGGCAGTCCGTACGCCGGATCGGCCGCCGACGTGCATGCCGATCGGAAAGCCATGATGAGCCGCGGCTTCCA
The DNA here is from genome assembly GCF_003997355.1 of Mesorhizobium sp. M1E.F.Ca.ET.041.01.1.1. NCBI lineage: Bacteria > Pseudomonadati > Pseudomonadota > Alphaproteobacteria > Hyphomicrobiales > Phyllobacteriaceae > Mesorhizobium > Mesorhizobium sp. M1E.F.Ca.ET.041.01.1.1. Next base: position 25,909 of record NZ_RZSL01000013.1, read on the forward strand.
GGATAGGCCTGTAGCGCCGGTGCCCCAATGGCTCGGTTGTCCCCATGAGGATCTGCACCTGGACAAATCGCGCATCGAGCGCCCGCTTTTCACTTTCTGCGACCGCGGCAACGGCATCGTCCGGAACGACCACAACGGAGGCCCTCAGCCTATCCTCCGGCTCGACGAACTCGGCGATCTGCCAATCGTTGATCGCCGTGGACAATGCGTTGCTGAGATCGAGATTGCGACCGCCATTGCCCTGCGCTACCATGGGTTGGAGCACACCGAAGACAACATTGTTTGGATCGAGGTGCTGCTTCCTCATGAGCACCAGGTCAGAACCGGGTGCGCCCCCACCCGGCGGCCAGGCATCGCGGCGTTGTCCGCCTGGATTGTATCCGACATAGTTGTAGCCGCTGGTGAACGCCTCGAATCCCAACTCCCCATACTGATCGAGATGATCGCGCCACCGCTTTGACATATACGGATGGAGGCGAAATTGGTCTTTGAGTTCCGGGTGGATATCGCAATCGGCAATACCTGCCGAAGATGTGGAACGCACCGGCTGCTTCGGACTGGCTATCGTATCGGTCATCACACCGTCTCCTTCAGCCGTGGGTAAGTCCGCACGGGGTTCTCCCGCGCGATCTTCTGGCGAAGCCGCGCTGGAAAACCGGGCGGCATCGGGTCATCTCCGTCGAACTGCCAGTGCGGGTAGTCGGAAGAGAAGAGCAGCATGTCTTCGGAGCCGAGATGCTCTATCAGCTTCTCGACGTGCATCGGATCCGTCGACGTATCGAATGGCTGGATTGTAAACCGGACACGATCCCGGATTTCCGCTGCAGGAGAGCGCTTCACCCATGGGACCTCGCCGCGGGTGCCATGCCAGTCCTTCGTACTCCGCCAGATAAAACTGGGCACCCAACCGATGCCCGCCTCGATCATCACGAAGGTGAGATCCGGGAACTTGGCAAATACACCCTCCATGAGCAGGCTCTGGAGCTGTGCCGCGAAAATGTGAGTTCCGCTGGCATAGTCCTGCAGGTAGGTCGATGGCCATCCCATACCGCTGCTCGTGGGATAGCGGTACATCGTCCCGGCATGGATGCCGATAGGCAGCCCATGCTTTTGGGCCGCTTCATAGATCGGCCAAAAATGGCTCCGGCCAAGAAGCATCTCGTTGCCGGCCAGCAGCAGGACCTGAACGAACCGTTTGTCGGAAGCACATCTGTGGATTTCCTCTGCAGCCCGATCGGGAAGCTGCGAGGCCACGACGATCGAACCGCGCAAACGGGGCTCAGCATCCAGCCACTCCCGCGCCAACCACTTGTTGGTCGCGGTGCAGACTTCTGCGCCCATCAAACCGCTTGCCGCGACTTGACCGCCATAGAGCGGATTACAGATTGCGATCTCGCAGTTGAATTTATCGAGCGCCTGCTCCCGGCAGCGATCGAGGCTGACGCCCGGCTTTTCACCAGCTTGCCGCCAGTCCGGGCGGCACGACAGCGGCGCGCTCGGCGGATAGCTGGCCAGATCCATCTCGCCGATCGCGCGACTGATGAATTGTTCCTGCCAATACTCGTCCATATAGGGGATCAGAGCATCGTTTCCCGGCACTGCGGGATGAAGATCGCAATCGATTACCGATGTCGGCTTGTGGAGCATAAATGCCTCGCTTCCAGAAACTTTGCCATCTCACGATGGATCGGTTCGATCGTTCAGAGATCGACGACCAGGTATGAGTCTTCGACACTCACAGGGAAGGTTTCCGCTTTATACGGACCCTCGACCAATTCGGCTCCCGCAGCTATCGATACCGGGTATTGTTTCACGGATATTCGCCCCGGATCACACCATGACTGGCCGGTGCGAATATCAAATTCCCAGCCGTGCCAAGGGCAGCGGATGAACTCCCCGCGACGCGAACACTGGACATGTCCGGGCTCATCTGCCGTTGCAATACCTGAGATCAAGCCCATCGACAGTTCAGCACTCTGGTGAGGGCAACGGTTGAGGAGGGCAAAGTAGTCGCCATCGACGTTGAAGATGACGATCGGACGGCCACGCACCTCGAAGACCTTGCGCATGCCTGAGCCGACATCCTCTGCCTTGCCCACCACGTGCTTAGCCATTTTTCCTCCCTGGCAAAAGCGAGACGGAACTGATCCGAGAAGCCATGTTAAACCTAATAACCTCGCTCCATCTGCGGAATAGACAGATTGGATGAAAATGCACCACCACAGGTGTGCGCGAAAGCAGAACCCGGCTGCGGCTGCATGATCGACCTGCAGCAATCAGTCCGGCGCCGGTAAAGGGGTGTGAGAAGGCGACGACCCGAATGGGCGCAACGATCGAACAGATCTGGATCAGGAAAACCAGCTGGAGCCAAGAGCCAATGCGCTCGTTGTTGAGATTTGGACCTGATCTGCAGATCACCATACCGGCCACCGGCTTCTGGAAATGCCGCACATGAAGGCCTGACAGAAGCCCGCACTCGGCCACACGTCGAAAAGGGCCAGAAGCCTCTTGCATTACGGGCGGCAACCACAGAAGGCTCCACAGGTAGCTATCCTCCGAATCCCTCGATCCGGAACCACGACTGCGCAGGCGGCATGAATTTTCCTTCTTTATTGCGAGGCACCTAGCCTCCGCGGTGGATCAGATGCCCTCGGAACCGACGGGCGAAAGATCACATGATAGTAATGAGGCGTTCTGAGCTGTTGCAAATCAACGGGACGTATTGTCGCGACACTTGCCTGTGACAGGCACTGGTAAATCTCTCTCTCGTGGTTGATTTCGTCCAGATCGAGAGAGCTCGACATGTTCTTACACACGTTTCCTTCTTTATTCAAGTGAGAGTACCTTTACGGAATGCTCAAAATCGTCCAGAATATTTGGGATATCGCGGACCTTTATTTGCGCCTTGTGATGGGTCTCACGTATGCCGCTCCAGAGCAGACGATCCTCCGGTTTTTGCAGTTTGGCGATCTTTTCTGTTGGGCCGCCCCCATCTGGAAACATTGCATCAGGGTGACCGATGAACGGATGGACGTCGTCTCCGGGAATATGCGGCACGATGTCAGGATCAAACATTTCCTCAATACGTAAACTTCCGGAAGACTGCTGATCAGTATCGGCTTGCGTTATCTTGGCAGCCAGGCGCTCCAGTATCTGCTGCATATATTGTCTCCTTCGCGCGAGCGTAATCTTTCTCGCTGAGGACTTCTCACTTATCGTCCACTCTTGGGTCTAGGCTCTACGCATCGCCAAGTTGTCGAGGTCAGCGGCAACCATTTTCGCTACGGAGTTCCAAGGAGCTTGCAATTAAAATAGAGATGTCCTGAACTGGTTTGATGGACTCGGGGTTGGAACAAGGGTCTGCCGAGCAAAACTCCGCTGTCCTACTGCCAGACGATCCCTATCTCATAATTGACCCCGCTCTTGCAGAAACGAATTTGGCTAACGTCAAAATACATCTGGCCACATGCTGACTCACTGCGTCTTACCAAAACCTTGGCCGAAGGTTATCAGTTATAGGTGTGCCGTCAACGTAGCGATGGGGGCGCGACATTGTATGCTAAGTAGTTGATTATGTTGAGAACAACTGCGTGTCTACGCACATGAGCTTTGTGATTTCGTGATAAAGAAGTGTTAAGGTTGATGCAGGTTAGGCTTAGCAGAAGCTCCATCCGACGCGGCATGAGGTAAGTGGCGAGAGATACAGTCTGGCGCCATCGTGCGGCAGGGAAACCAGCACTCGAGGCGCTGTCACGTTGTCTCTGCGTATGAACGCGCTGAAGCGGTGTGCTCTGCTGTCAGCACAGCGCAGTCACGGCCTTCCACTCCGCTATTAGAGTCTTTCACGTTTGACGGAAGCGTAGCCGGCGTTTGCGAAGTAGTTGTTGCATTCGGTTGCCTCGATCGTTTCAACGAGGTGGCCGATGTGGCGCCAAGTGTCCTCGACGGTGCGCTTCTGGGCTTGGCGCATCCAGTGCTTGATCTTGGCAAAGGCCTGCTCAATCGGGTTGAGGTCGGGAGAGTAGGGCGGCAAATACCAAAGCCTGGCGCCGGCGGCCTTGATCATCTGCCTGATGGCGGCCGACTTATGGCTTCCCAGGTTGATGGGGTTGTCTAATCGCCGCTGGGACGTCAAGCATGTAATTGCGTCGAGACGACGCTGCCGGGTGCATGGTTGTCTTCGCGGTCGACATCAGTCGCCGCATGATGGAGCTCCGCGGACGAGCCTTCAATGTGGACGACGCACTTTGCTGAGACAGCGGTGCAACCCCATCAGCGGAATGGCTCGGCTCACGTCCCGGCAGGGACGTCTCAGGCGCTCAGATCCTGAACGCTATTCGCAAGATTTCATGCTGTGGCGCCTGCATTTCGATCAAAAAACTCACCGGTCTTGAGCATCGAATGCATTATCACCGCCAGTTTGCGCGCCACAGCCACGGCAGCTCGTTTGAAGCCAACCCTCTCCCGGAGCTTGAGGCCCCACGTGCGCAAGCTGCTGTCGATCGAGCTGCGTGTCAGGATGACCGCCGCAGCCTCATAGAGAAGTCCCCGCAAATGTCGATCGCCGCGTCGGGATATATGGCCGTCATAATCGACTTCTCCCGATTGGTAGCGGCGAGTTGTCAGGCCGATCCAAGCGGCAACAGAGCGTGACTTCTTGAAGTTGCCCGGATCTTCAATGGCAGTGGCGAAAGAGGTTGCGGTGATGG
>NZ_RZSL01000140.1:0-12508 GCF_003997355.1 Mesorhizobium sp. M1E.F.Ca.ET.041.01.1.1
GTTGTCGCAATTACCGCAAGGCTGCGCTTCCTCGCCGAAATAGCCAAGCAGCACCTGGCGGCGGCACTGCGCCGTCTCGCAATAGCCGATCAGGGTGTCCAGCCGGCCGTGCGAGCGCCGCTTGTGCTCGGACGAAGCATCCTCGTCGTCGATGAACAGGCGGCGCGTGCGGATGTCGCCGAGGCCGTAGAGCATATGCGCCTCCGCCGACCGCCCGTCGCGGCCGGCGCGGCCGATCTCCTGGTAATAGGCCTCGAGGCTCGCCGGCAGGTCGGTGTGGAACACATAGGCCACGTCCGGCTTGTCGATGCCCATGCCGAAGGCGATGGTCGCCACCATGACGACGCCCGACAGCGTCATGAAGGCGTTCTGGTTCGCTTCCCGCGCCTCCTTGCTCATGCCGGCATGATAGGCGAGCGCCGTGACGCCGTTCTTTTCGAGGAAGGCCGCCATCTCCTCCGTCTTCCGGCGCGACAGGCAGTAGACGATGCCGCTGCGCCCGGGATGGCGCTCGACGAAGCGCAGCAGTTGGCGCTTGCTGTCCTGCTTCGGCTCGATGGCGAGTTTGATGTTCGGCCGGTCGAAGCCCAGCACCAGCGTGTCGACGCGGTCGGCGAACAGCCGCGCCGAAATGTCGGTGCGCGTCGTCTCGTCTGCGGTCGCCGTCAGCGCGATGATCGGCACTTTCGGAAAGATGTCGCGCAACTGCGCGAGATCCTCGTATTCGCGCCGGAACGCCGGCCCCCATTGCGAGATGCAATGCGCCTCGTCGACGGCGATCAGGCGGATATCGAGCCTGGCGAGCGCGTCGAGCATCCGGTCGGTCATCAGCCGCTCCGGCGCGAGATAGAGCAGCCGCGTCTGGCCCGACGCGACCCGGCGCCACGCCGCGACATTGGCATCGCGGTCGAGCGAGGAATTGATCGTGTCGGCGGCGACGCCCGCGAGCCGCAGCGCCGAGACTTGGTCCTGCATCAGCGCCACCAGCGGCGAGACGACGATGGTGAGCCCGCCCAAGACAAGCGCCGGAACCTGGTAGCAGAGCGACTTGCCGGCGCCGGTCGGCATCACGGCCAGCACGTGGCGTCCCGCCAGCAGCGCCTCCATCACGTCGGCCTGCCCGGGGCGAAAATCGTCGAAGCCGAACACGTCCTGCAGCACTCGCCGCTTCGGATCGCGTCCCTCCGCCGGAATGCCAGCTGTCGATGTCCGCATTGAGAGTGATTCCCGGATTTCGGCTGAGGCCGCTTCTTAGAGTGACGATCACAGGAAGGCTATCCAGGTAGACCGAGGGGTGCCGGTACGCTGCCCTCGAGCATCCTATCAAGCCCGGATCAGGCCGCGTTCGGCAACGGACGCGCGCGCTCGATCCTCTCACGCTCCTTCGGGTTGTGCATCGCCTCCCACAGATCACTGCGCCGCTGCACATTGAGCCAGAACTCGGGGCTGTTGCCGAACACACGCGCAAGGATAAGCGCGGTCGGCGCCGTGACGTTGCGACGATTGTTGCAGAGCTCATTGACATGCTTGCGTTGCACGCCCATTGCCTCGGCCAAGGCGGCTTGCGTGAGACCCATCGGCCGCATGAACTCCTCCACCAGGATCTCGCCGATCGTCACCGGTCTGCGCTTGGTCGTCAGCATACTCCACCTATCTGTAGCTATGGTCGTCAAGATAGACGCCCGACGCTTCACCGCGGCGACCGTCCCACCGGAATACCAGCCGCCATTGCTTGTTGACGCGGATCGAATGGAACCCTTCGAGGTTGCCGCGCAATTTCTCGAAATGATTACTGGGCGGCACGCGCAAATCCAGATCGGTCGTCGCATCATCGATCATCTGGAGCTTGCGGAACAGCCGCAGTTCGAGATCGGGCGGGATATTCCTTGAGTGCACGTCGTCAACGAAGAAGGCTCGCAACCATTCGTCCCGAAAGCCAACGATCATCCTTCACCCCTCGTGGGCGATAGTACCACTCTATGGTATAATTGCAAACAAGCGTCGCCGCCATCCGCATTGCCTTTCCACGCAAAGGATGGCTTCCTGTCCGGCCTGCAGCGGAGGAACCCGGCAATGATCGATTTGGCCACATTGGCGACCTATGTCGCGATCGTGCTTGGCTTCGTCTTTATTCCGGGGCCTGCCACGCTGCTTACCGTGGCGCGGGCGACCAGCTCGGGAACCAAGGTCGGCATCGCCACCGGCGCCGGCGTCGCGGCGGGCGACGTCGTCCACACCGTCATGGCGATCTTCGGCATCTCGGCCATCATCGCCACCTCGGCGATGCTGTTTTCCATCATCAAATATATCGGCGCGGCCTATCTCGTTTACCTCGGCATCCGCGCCATCCTCGAGAAGGCGCCGGTCGATCTCGCCGGGAGCGTCTTGGCCGTGCCGGCGGGCAAGGCGTTCCGGCAGGCCGTATTGACCGAGGTGCTGAACCCGAAGACGGCGTTGTTCTTCCTTGCCTTCCTGCCCCAGTTCGTGCGCCCCGAAAACGGATCGGTCGTGCTTCAACTGGCGATCCTTGGCGCCGTCTTTGTTCTGCTCGGCCTCTTCAGCACCGTGGTCTTCGCCGTCTCGGCCGGAGGTCTGGGCTCTTTCCTGCGCCGCAACCCGGCCTTGCTGAGGTGGCAGGGCAAGGTGGTCGGCGGCATCTACTGCGCGCTCGGCGTGAGGCTTGCGCTGCAGCAGCGCTGAGCCCCGCATTCGCCAAAGTGACGAAGCATTAGATCCGTAGCTGGTTCCACAGGTCCGCGATCGATCTTCGCAAACCTGCAGCCTTCGGTTCGCCGGGCCGGATTTCGGCCAGCGCTATGCCGCTTTCGCCGGCGACAGCATAGAGCAGCCATGTCCGGCCATTCTCCTCGAAAATCGCCGGATCGCGGAGCGCATTCTGCCTGCCCCTAGCCGCGCCCCTGCGGCCGCGGCTAACTGGAAGATCCGCGCCTTCGTAGTCCGTCTCCGGCCTCAGCAATTCGGTCTTGCCGCGCACTTTCCAGCGCTGCCAGTCACTGGAAAGATCCATGCTGCCGTAAACGATGCGCTCGGGGGCGTCGCCCTTGCGCGTATAATAGACGATTAGCGACCGGCCGCTTTTCTGCGCAGAGACGTGCCTGGGCCTTGCCCACCGTGAGCCGGGCAAAACGACCGGTCCCTCTTCGAAACCGGAAAGACCGTCGCTCGATCGGCGGAGCCTCACATTGCCAGTGCCGAAGAGCCCATACCACCAGCCGTCATGGCGAAAGATCCGAGCGTAGAATGGTCCGAGCGGCTCGGCATTGGGCCTGAAACGCAGACCGTCGGCGGAGGTGGCCGCAAAGGTCGTCTGGCCCTGGCCATTCAAGGCCGGACCATGGAAATACATGACGATTCGCTGATTCCGCTCATCGACATGCACGTCGGGAGACGCGATGTGCCCCTGGAGGAATGGGCACTCGGCGAGCGACAGCACGCCCCCTGGATGGATCCGCCAGGGACCCTCTATCGCATCGGAATAGGCAAGCCGGATATAGCTGCCATGATGATGCGCGAAATAGAGATGATAGGCCCCGAGCCGGCCCTTCGCCCAATCGGGCATCCTGACCAGCGAAGGACCGTTTATGTTGGCGCCGTCGTCGCCGGGCAGCATGCCGGGTGTGATCAAAGGTCCGTGCCGCTTGGCGAGAAGGCCAACCGTTGCCGTCATCCGCGGGCCCAGTCCGGCATATCGTAGCCGAACTCGTCGCAGAACTCCTTCAGGCGAGCGCGAAAGGCCGGCGGCAGGGTCCGCAGATAGGTCCGGAACTCTTCGTTTCGCTCCCATTTCTGCAGCGATGTTGCGCGTATCGGATTGCTTGGATCCTCGCTGAAGCGGATACGCGGCTTGAGGTCGAATGCCCGCGCGATCCGCTCCTGCATGGCATCCGGCTGAGCGATCATGTCTTCATAACGGATATAGGTGATCGCGCGGCGGGGCTGGGTCTTCCTCAGCCGCAGCAAGGCATCATATTCCGCCAGCCAGCGTTCGGGCGTGACGTGGAACCGGCGCTGCGCCCTGCTCTCCGGATGCGAGCTTGTAAGCACGTCAAGCGGATGGCGAACGCAATAGATCAGGCCAACGGCGCTTGGCAATTTGGCCAGGTGCACATGGCCCCGCTCGGTGCGCTTGACGACAAGGTTGGCTTCCGGGCGGTCCAGCATGTCCAACTGGGTGTATTTCGCTTCGGCCCGATGGACGAAAGTGTCTTCGAAACATCCCATCAGGCGCTGCGTAAGCGTCGTTCCGCTGCGCGCGCAGCCGGCGATGAATATCTTGTTGTAGCGCGCCGTGTCCGCCTCTACCCAAACCCGCCACAGCCGCTTCAAATCCAGCGCAAGGCGCCGGACCTCCCTGACCGGTCGCCTGGTGGCCTCGCGTAAAAGGGCTTCTGATTTTCGTACGACGTCCATTCCAGACTTTCTCTCCCGCCGGCTTTGCTCATCCGCCGAATGACGATCTGCGGCCCATCGTTTCTTTGGCCGATATGCCGGCACAGTTCCAGTCTTCTTCGTTAAACCTATCTTCACTATGTTGCGGCACCGTTATCGTCCTGCGGCAATGTTTGAGTACCGCGGCGGCGCCACAAGCGCCCAGGCAACAAACCCGCGCCTCACGGCGCGGGTTTTCCTTTTGGAAGGACCTAGAGGAAGTCGGCCCTATAGGGTGCAAAACTGTCGACCAGCCGCCCCGCTTCCAGCGCCTTGACGCCATGCACAAGGTTCGACGGAACGATGAAGCTGCTCCCCGCTTCCAGGATTTCCGAGCGGCCATCGATGGTGACTTCGAAACGGCCTTCGGCGACATAGCTTGCCTGGACATGCGGATGCGAGTGCAGCGCGCCGACGCCGCCCTTGTCGAAGGCGAACTCGACCAGCATCAGTTCGTCGGTATGCACCAGCACGCGCCGCCTGTTGCCGTCCGGCGTCGGTATCCAGGTTTTCTCGTCGGCATGAGAAAAGATGTCGGTCATCGCGAGCTTCCGTCCAGAAATTGAAATGGTCATCGCGCCAGCCAGCCGCCATCCACCGGCATCACCGCGCCATGCATGTAATCCGACGCCGGCGCCAGCAGGAAGACGGCGGCATCGCCGATATCGCCGGGCTGGCCCCAGCGCGCCGCGGGAATGCGCCCGAGGATAGCGGCGCTGCGGTCGGGATCGGCGCGCAGGGCTTCGGTGTTGTTGGTCTCGATATAGCCCGGCGCGATGCCGTTGACGTTGATGCCTTTCGACGCCCATTCGCAGGCAAGCAGCCTGGTCAGGCCGAGCACGCCATGTTTCGAGGCCGTGTAGGAAGCGACGCGGATGCCGCCCTGAAAACTCAGCACCGAGGCGATGTTGACGATCTTGCCGCGTCGCCCGGGTTGCGCCAGCACCCGCCTGGCAAAGCTCTGGCTAAGTCGAAAGACCGTTTTCAGGTTGATGTCCATCACCTCGTCCCAGTCCGCCTCGGTCAGCTCGACCGCGTCGGCGCGTCGGATGATGCCTGCATTGTTGACAAGGCCGTCGAGCGGCCCGATTTCGTCCCAGACCCGGTCGAGCATGTCGGCCGCCTTGGCGGGATCGCCGAGATCGGTGGCCACAGCTTCGAACCGTCCCTTGACAGCCGCGACCTTCTGCGCCGTCTCATCCATCGGCGAGCGGCCGACGCCTATCACGGCGGCGCCGGCGCGCGCGACCGACACGGCGATGCCCTGGCCGATGCCGGTGTTGGCGCCGGTGACGAGGATGCGTTTTCCCGCGAGGCTGAAGGCAGAAAGATCGCTCACCTGAGTTGATCCATCGTCACCTGGTCGACGTCGGTATAGTCGACATTGTCGCCGGCCATGGCCCAGATGAACGCATAGTTCGACGTGCCGGCGCCAGAATGGATCGACCAGCCCGGCGACAACACCGCCTCCTCGTTGCGCATGACGATGTGGCGCGTCTCGTCCGGCTCACCCATGAAGTGGAAGACGCGCGCGCCTTCGGCCAGGTCGAAATAGAGATAGGCTTCCATACGCCGGTCATGCACGTGGCAAGGCATGGTGTTCCACACCGAGCCCGGCGCGAGCTGCGTCATGCCGACGACCAACTGGCAGGTCTTTACCCCATCGGCATGGATGAACTGGAAGATCGAACGCTCGTTGCTGGTCGCCTGGCTGCCGAGGTCGAGCCGCTTCGCGTCGCTGACGCGGATCAACTGGCTGGGATAGGCTTGGTGCGCCGGCGCGCTCAGCAGATAGAACTTGGCCGGCTTGTCCGGCTCGGCCGAAGCGAACGAAACTTCCTGCGTGCCCATGCCGAGATAGACCATGTCGCGCGTTGCCATCTCAAAGGGCAGGCCGTCCGCCGTCACCGTGCCGCCGCCGCCGATATTGACGGCGATCATTTCGCGGCGGTCGAGGAATGCCCTGGTGCCGGTCGGCTTGATCGCTTCCAGCGGCAGCACCGAATCCACCGGCACGGCGCCGCCGACGATCATGCGGTCGTAATGGGTGTAGGTGAGCCTGACGAGGTCCGGCTGGAACAGCCCTTCTATGTGGAAATTGTGCCGCAGCTCGTCAGTTCCCATCGCCGCGGCGGCAGCGGGGTCGATGGCGAAGCGCGAGGAGAATTCGGTGTGTGTCTGGTCCATCTCTACCTTGCTCGAATGATCATCCGGCCGACGCGGCCGCCACCGACTTTGCGTAATAGGCCTGCCGCGCCTGCAGGCGCTCGCGGTAGCGCTGCTGGCTGGCGGCGAGATGCGCCCGCATCGCCTCGCGCGCGGCATTGGCGTCGCCCGCGGAAATCGCGTTGAGGATCACCAGATGCTCGCGCTGCAGGCCGCGCTGGTACTCGTCGGACTGGACAAGCTCCGTCGACCAGGGCGAGGTCACATCGCAAGGAATGGCGCGCCGGCCGAGCACGTCGAGCATTTCGACATAGAACGGATTGTTGGTGGCGCTGGCGATCGCGCGGTGGAAGGCGAGGTCGGCCGGGCCGGTCGGCTGGCCGTCGAGCAAAAGCCGCTCGAACTCGAAGAAGGCCTCCTGGATCGCCGCTTCCTGCGCCGCGTTGCGGCGAATGGCGGCAAGTCCCGCCGATTCGATCTCGATGGCGAGCCGCACCTCGAGCACGTTGAGCGCGATGGAATCCTTGGCACCCATGTCGGCGGCTAAAACGCCGAGGGTGGTGGAGATGTGCTCGGTGACGAACACGCCGGCGCCCTGGCGTGCCTCCACAAGGCCGTCGGCGGCAAGCTTGGCCAGCGCCTCGCGGATTACGGTGCGGCTGACGCCGAATGTTTCCGTCAACTGGCCCTCGGTCGGCAGCTTGTGGCCGGGCGGGATTTCGCCCGCCAAAAGCTGCTTACGGATCGCCGCGACCACCGTTTCCGACAGCTTCGGCTTCCGTTCGACCCTGAGGTCGGTTGTGCTATCGGCCACCTCGATCACTCCTAATGGAAAAGGCCCCTTAGTGGAAAAGACCCCTTAGTGGAAAAGATTGGGCAGCCACAATGATATTGCCGGCACATAGGTGACAAGCATCAACACTGCGAAGGCCGCGCCATAGAAGGGCCAGATCGACCGCATGGCCGTCCAGATCGGAATGCGGCCTATGGCGCAACTGACGAAGAGCACGGCCCCGACTGGCGGCGTGCAGAGGCCGATGCCGAGATTAAGGATGAGGATGACGCCGAAATGCACCGGGTCGACGCCGTAAGCCATGACCACCGGCAGGAAGATCGGCGTGGTGATGATGATCAGCGGCGACATGTCCATGAACGTGCCGAGGATCAAAAGCACGACGTTGATCAAGAGCAGGATGACCAGCTTGTCGCTGGAGATCTCCTGCAGGAAGGCGACCAGCGCCGCCGGCACGCGCAGATAGGCGAGCAGCCAGCCGAAGGCCGCGGCGCAGCCTATGATCATCAGCACCATGGCCGTCGTGCGCACCGCCGCGGTGGTCGCCGAGACGAAATCGTTCCAGCGCATCGAGCGGTAGATGATGAGCGTGACCAGGAAGGCGTAGACGATGGCGATGCAGGAGCTTTCCGTTGCTGTGAAAATGCCGGAGCGGACGCCGCCGAAGATGATGCCGATGAGGATGAGGCCCGGAATGGCGCCGAAGAGCAACTGGAGCGCCCGGCCGAAACCGGCGAAAGGCTCGGTCGGATAGCCGCGCCGGCTGGCGACCAGATAGGCCGTGATCATCAGCGATAGCGCCAGAAGCAGGCCCGGGATGACGCCGGCGGTGAACAGATCGGCGATCGAGATGCGGCCACCGGCCGAGATGGAGTAGATGATCATGTTGTGCGACGGCGGGATCAAAAGGGCGATGATGGCCCCGACCGAGGTGATGTTGACGGCGTAGTCGATGCCGTAGCCGCGCGCCTTCATCTGCGGGATCATCAGCCCGCCGACCGCGGACGCGTCGGCCACGGCCGAACCAGAGATGCCGCCGAACATGGTCGATGCGGCGATGTTGACTTGGCCCAAGCCGCCGCGCAGATGCCCGACGACAGATCCGGCCAGCGCCACCAGACGGGCGGCGATACCGCCGCGCACCATCAGGTCGCCGGCGAAGATGAAGAACGGGATGGCCATCAGCGAGAAGACGCTGACACCCGAGTTCAGCCGCTGGAACACCACCACCGGAGGGAGGCCGAGCGCGATGATCGTCGCGAAGCTCGCCACGCCGAGGCAGAAGGCGATCGGCGTGCCGATGATCAGCAGGAAGACGAAGGTGCCGAAAAGCACGGTCAGGGCCATGGCTCACATCTCCTCGCCGGTGGCGTGGATGTCGGTATCGACAGGCAGGCCGGCAAAGCGCCCGGCAAGCCGTTCGAGCGAGAACAGGCAGACCAGCGCGCCGCCCAGGATGACCGGCAGGAAGCCGACGCATCCGGGCAGGGCGAGCGACGGCATGATCGTGCCCCAGGTCAGCCTGGCAAGTTGGATGCCGTAGATGATCATGCCGCCGCCGAACGCCAGCACGACGATGTCGGAAATGGTGCGAAGCACCGCCTTTGCCGGCGCCGGCAGAAAATAGAGCAGGACGTCGAAGCCGAGATGTGTGCGTTCGCGCACGCCGACCGCAGCCCCGAGAAAGATGAACCAGCCCATCAGCAGCACCGAGGAGGCCTCGGTCCAGCTCGGCGAGCGGTTGAGCACATAGCGCGAGAAGACCTGCCAGGTGATGATGATCGTCATCAAGGTCAGCCCGGCGCCGCTGACCCACAGCGCCAGCGTTGCCAAGCCCGACAACAACCGCTCGGTACGCAGCCAGAACGCCGTGCCGCCACCCTGTCGCGCTGGCGACGCGGAAGCATCCGCGCCGCTGGGCCTATCGTCGGTGCTGGTCATTTCGCCGCCTGGATGCGGGCGGCGAGATCCTTGAGCTCGGGCGTCGCGAGATACTTGTCATAGACCGGCCTCATGGCGTCGATCAGCGGCTGCTTGTCGACCTCGCTGACCTTGACGCCGGCCTTCTCGACGATGTCGCGCGACTTCTTCTCCTGCGCGTCCCACAGCTCGCGCATCTTGACGACGCTGTCCTTGGCCGCCTGCCTGACGATCGCCTGGTCTTCCGGCGAGAGCTTGTCCCAGCTCGCCTTCGACATCACCAGCACTTCCGGCACGATCTGGTGCTGATCCAGCGTGTAATGCTTGGCGACCTCGTAGTGCTTGGCGGATTCGAAGCTCGGCCAGTTGTTCTCGGCCCCGTCGATGACACCCGTCTGCAGCGCCGAATAGACCTCGCCATAGGCCATCGGCGTGGCGTTGGCGCCGAGCGCGTTGACCATGTCGACGAACACGTCCGACTGGATGACGCGGAACTTCATGCCCTTCAGGTCGGCAATCGAGCTGATGTCCTTCTTGGTGTTGTAGAAGGAGCGCGCGCCGGAATCGTAGAAGGCGAGGCCAACGAGATCATGCGCCTCGAACGCTTTCAAGATCTGGTCGCCGATCGGCCCGTCCATGACATGACGCATATGCTCGACCGAGCGGAACATGTAAGGCAGCGACGGCACCGCGGTTTCCGGAACGATGCCGTTGAACGGCCCCATCGACACGCGGTCGAGGTCGATAACCCCGGACTGCGTCTGCTCGATCGTATCCTTCTCCTCGCCGAGCTGCGCCGAGTGGTAAACCTCGATCGAATAGCGGTCATTCGTCCGCTGCTTGATCAGCTCGCCCATATATTTGACCGCCTCGACGGTCGGGTAGCCGTCGGGATGCGTGTCCGACGACCGCAGCACGGTCTCGGCATTGGCGATGCCGATCAGCAGCGAGCCGAAGGCCAATGTGGTCGCCGTCAATTTCGAAAAATGCAACATGACTTCCTCCCTTTGAAACCCTGACGTACCGCTCAGAGCCGGTACGCTCTCTTGGCAAGCGTGTAGGCAAGCTCCCGCGCCAGCTCATGCGCTTCCTCCTCGCGCAGCCGGTGCTCGGCGACGAGCCGCGCCAGGAACGCGCAGTCGACACGGCGGGCGACGTCGTGACGCGCTGGGATCGACGGAAAAGCGCGCGTGTCGTCGTTGAAGCCGACGGTGTTGTAGAAGCCGGCCGTCTCGGTGGTCATTTCGCGGAAGCGGCGCATGCCTTCCGGGCTGTCGTGGAACCACCATGCCGGTCCGAGCTTGAGCGCCGGATAGACGCCGGCGAGCGGCGCCAGCTCGCGCGCGTAGCTCGTCTCGTCGAGCGTGAACAGGATGATTGTCAGGTCGCGCTCCAGCCCGACGCAGTCGAGCAGCGGCTTCAGCGCCGTCACATAGTCGGTCCTAGTCGGGATATCGAAACCCTTGTCCCTGCCAAATTTCTGGAAGATAGCCGGCGAATGATTGCGCCATGATCCCGGATGAATCTGCAGCACCAGGCCGTCGTCACGGCTCATCTTGGCCATCTCGGTCAGCATCTGGGCGCGGAACAGCCGCCGTTCGCGCTCGTCGTCCGAGCCGCGGCGGATGCGGTTGAACAATTCTTCCGCAGCGTGATCGGAGAGATTGGCGGTCTCAGCGGTCGGGTGACCGTGATCGGAAGAGGTCGCGCCGAATTCCTTGAAATAGGCGCGGCGCTGCCGGTGCGCGTCGAGATAACCGGCCCAGGTACCGGTGTCGCAGCCGGTGATCTCGCCCAGCCGGTCGAGATTGCCTGAGAATCCTTCGAAGTCGGGATCGACCACCGCGTCGGGCCGGTAGGCGGTGACGACGCGACCTTGCCAGCCGCTGTCGCGGATCATCCGATGCCATTTGAGGTCGTCGAGCGCGCCTTCGGTCGTGGCGATGACCTCGATGTTGAAGCGCTCGAACAGCGCGCGCGGGCGATAGTCGTCTTGGCTGAGCAGCGCCGCGATCGTGTCGTAGTGGCGGTCGGCGGTGCTCGCATTGAGCGGCTCTTCGATACCGAACAGATGCTCGAGCACATGGTCGAGCCAGAGCCGGGTCGGCGTGCCGCGGAACAGATAATAGTGCTCGGCAAAGCGCCGCCAGATCGCTCTGCCGTCGGTCTCGACCGGGGCCCCATTGAGCATCGGGAAGTCGAGCGTCTGCACGCCGAGATCTTCAAGGCGCACGCCCTGACTGAACAGCATGCGGAAAATGTAGTGGTCCGGCACGATCAGCAGTTGCGCCGGATCGGGGAACGGCTCGTCGAGCGCATACCAACGCGGATCGGTGTGGCCATGCGGACTGACGATCGGCAGGTCTTTGACCCCGGCATAAAGGGTGCGAGCCAACGTTCGCGTTTCCGGCGCGAAAAGCAGATCCGGATCGGTCAGTGCAGCCACTTTCTCCTCCCAGGCTGGCCTATTGGTAGATCGGTCGGAGATAATGTCAACATACAAAAATCATCAAGTTGTATGATGACTTTTGCATGAAGTACGGCCATTGTGCGGGGCAGCGACGGGTGCTACGTCGCAGCCGTCCATTGCTGCCAGGCGAGCGGCTCGACGCGCCGGATCGGAGACTTCAAGCCAATGAACAGCCGTCTTTCGAACACCACGATCGCGAGCCTGCCGGGCGCCATTGTCATACCGCGCTACGATCGCGGTGCTGTGACGCCGGGCATTGTCCATCTCGGTGTCGGCGCCTTCCATCGTGCCCATCAGGCGGCCTATGTCGACGCCTGCCTGGCGGATGGCGAGACGGGTTGGGGCATCATCGGCGTCTCGCTGCGCAGCCCCGACACGCGCGATGCGCTGTCGCCGCAGGACGGGCTCTACACGCTGGCGGTAAGAGACAGCGCCGGCGAGAGGCTGCAGGTGATCGGCTCGATCCTGTCGCTGCTGGTGGCGCCGGAAGACCCCGGCGCGGTGCTCGCCGCGCTGACCGATCCACGCATCCGCATCGTCACGCTGACGATCACCGAAAAGGCCTATCTGAGGGCAGCCGACGGCAGCCTCGACGAGAACCATCCCGACATCGTGCACGATCTGGCAAACCCTGGATCGCCGAGAACCGCGCACGGCTTCCTGGCCGAGGCGCTCGCCCGCCGCCGCGCCGCCGGCACCCCGCCCTTCAC
>NZ_RZSL01000141.1:0-5000 GCF_003997355.1 Mesorhizobium sp. M1E.F.Ca.ET.041.01.1.1
TTCCAGTAATCGACCGCGATCTGCGTCTCGATATAGCCCGGCGCGATCGCGTTCACGCGGATCCCTTCGGCCGCGTATTGGATGCCGAGCGACCGCACCAGGCCGAGCAGCCCGTGCTTGGCGACCGGATAGGGAAAGGTCGACGGGATGATCGCGAAGGAATGGCAGGACGCGATGGCGACGACCGCGCCCTGCTTCTGACCGCGCATCGTCGGCAACACCGCGCGTGTCGAATACCAGACGCCGTCGAGATCGACGGCAAAGCAGCGCCGCCATTCCGCCTCGGTGGTTTCCAGAGGCTCGTGGAATACGTTGATGCCGGCATTGGCGACCAGCACGTCGATCCGGCCAAAAGCGCCGAGCGTCCGCTCGGCCATCGCCTCGCAGGATCCGCTGTCGGCGACGTCTGTCTCGACGAAGAGCGCCCGTGCCCCGCTTTCGATCAGAGAAGCGGCAACGCTCTTTCCGCTGGCCGCATCCTTTTCCGCCACGACGATCGCCGCGCCTTCCGCCGCCATGGCGCGCGCCGTCGCCTCGCCGATGCCGCGGCCCGCGCCGGTGATGATCGCCACCTTATCTTGGAGACGCCCGGCCATCGTCACCAGTCCACGATGGTGCCGTCGGCGAGCACGGCATTGGTGGTGTGCATGACTTCCGGCTTGTAGGGATGCCGGTCGGCGACCGCCTCGTCGACCTCGACGCCGAGCCCCGGCGCGTCCGGCACCTGCCAGCAGCCGTCGACCATGCGGATCGGCCCCTTCACCACCTCGAAATACCAGGGCACAGCGCCGACCATCTCTTCCTGGATCAGGTGGTTGGGTGTGGAGACGGCGAAGTGCAGCGCCGCCGCCCCGGCGATCGGACCAAGCGGATTGTGCGGCGCAACGCCGACGGAGACCGCCTCGGCCATCGCGGCGATCTTCTTCGCCTCGAGCAGGCCGCCGCAATGGCAGATGTCCGGCTGCACGATATCGGCCGCCCTTGCCCGAAAGAGATCGTCGAATTCGGGACGGTCGACCAGCCGCTCGCCGGTGGCGATCGGCACGCGCGACTTGGCGGCGAGCTGCGCCAGCGCGCCGGTCTCGCCCGGCGGCAGCGGCTCCTCGACGAACATCGGCCGGTGCGGCGCAAGCGCGTCGATATAGGCGAGGGCGGTCGAGGCCGAAGCGGGACGGCCGTGGAAGTCGACCATGATTTCCACTTCCGTCCCAACCGTCTTGCGCAGTGTCTCCATGAGGCGGCCGACTTTGTCGACCTCGACAAGTGGGGCGTGATAGTGGCTGTAGGGAATGAAGACGGCCTTCAGCGCGCGATAGCCCCTGGCCACCACCTCGGAGGCGCGCTGCACCAGCGGCTCGGCATCGAGCGTTTCATAGACCGCGCGCATGTCGCCGAGGCCGAGATGGGTATAGACCTTGACCCGGTCGCGCACCTTGCCGCCGGTGAGCCGCCAGACTGGCTGACCTAGCCATTTGCCGAAAATGTCCCACAGCGCCAGCTCGATGCCGGAAACCGCCGACATGCCGATGACGCCCAGGCGCCAGAACGAGTGCTTCTTGAGGATGCGCACGGCCTGCTCGATGTCGCGCGGATCGCGGCCGATCAAAAGCGGCGCCAGGTCGTTGACGGCGCCGACGACGGCCTGGGTCTTCCATTCCAGCGTCGCCTCGCCCCAGCCGTAGAGGCCTGGCTGATCGGTTTCGATGCGCACGAACACCCAGTTGCGCATATCCGCGTTCACGACGCGCGTGGTGATCGCGACGATTCTCAAGCGCAACTCCTCCCAGACGGCACTTAGATCATACGAAACCGAGTTATCATACGATCTAAAATGGCGTCAAGGCAGAAACGTCAGCCCTTTGCGTGAAGGTCGTCGGCGGCGATGTCGAGCAGTCGGTTCATGGCGGCTCGGGCGCCGGCGGTGTCGCGGACGCGGATCGCCTCCAACACCGCGACATGCGCCGACAGCGCGCGTGACTGCGCCTCCATCAAGGGGTTGGTGACGAGAAAGGTGGCGCGCAGAGCCGCCTCCAGCATGCCGACCAGCCCCTTGAGCACGACATTGTGGCTGGCGGCGATCACGCCCTTGTGGAAGGCAAGATCGGCCTGGCAGACCGCGTTGAGATCGTTCGGAATGTTGTCGCGCATCCCATCCACCGCGCGCTCGATCTCGGCAAGATCGGCGGCGGTGGCGCGCCTCGCGGCGAGCTCCGCCGCCGCCGGCTCGAAGATGCGGCGCGCCTCCAGCAGGCCGGAAACCAGCTCTTCATCATCCTGGATGGCGGGATGCCAGCCGAGCACCACAGGGTCGAGCAGGCGCCAGTTGTCGCGCGGCAAAACACGGACGCCGGCCCGACGCCTGGCCTCGACGAGGCCTTTCGCCGACAGCACCTTGACCGCTTCCCTCACCGAAGTACGGCTGACACCCAGCATGGCACAGAGATCGTCCTCGCGCGGCAGGGCGGCGCCGGGAGCATAGTCCCCGCCCAGGATGCGGCTACCCAACATGCTGACGACGGCGTTGTGCACGCTCGCCCCGCCCTGGTCGACCGAAGGCATCCACCCTGTTGCATCCGAAGGAACGATGGTCTCCACGCAATCCTCTCCCGATAGAGCACGCTGTAGCAAGCTGTTGTATGAAAGCTTACGTCTTATGTAAATCACCAATTCATATGATCTATTAAGTAGAGCCGCTAAGGCCGCGACGCACGCATCGGCGCGCAGCGATCGACCTGAGGTCACGGACTCAGCGCGCAGCCCACACCAGCCCGCGGCGCAGGATCGTCCGCATCTGCGGCACTTCGAACTCCTTCGCCACGTGGCCGAGCGACGAATAGAATACACGTCCCTTGCCGTGCCGGCGCTTCCACACAACCGGCATGACGACGCCGTCGATCCACGGCGCGTGTTCGCCCGAAAAGGTGGTGGTCGCCAGCACCTCGTTCGAGGGGTCGACATGCATGTAATACTGCTCGGAGCGGTAGGCGAAATCGTCGATGCCATCCATGATCGGGTCGTCGCGTCGCACGATGTTCACCCGATAGTCGATGATGTTGCCGGGATGCGCGACCCACTGCCCGCCGCACATGAACTGGTAGTCGGTCGATTCGCGGAACGCGTCGCCCATGCCGCCATGATAACCGCCCAGCCCGACGCCGCTTTCGACAGCCTTGGTCAGGTTGGCCTCTTCGGCCTTGGCGAGCTTGGACATGGTGTAGATCGGCACGATCAGGCTGAGCTCGGCAATGGCCGGATCGGCGAATGCCGCGGTCGTGTTCTCCACGCGTACGGCAAAACCTTCCTCCTCGAGCATCGCCTTGACGGCACGCGCTCCGGCTTCGGGTTCGTGCCCTTCCCAGCCGCCCCAGATGATCAACGCCTGCCGCATGTTCTGCTCCTCCTACGTTAGCGCCACGGCCGAACGGTGGCGCGGGGCGCCGAGCGACCATCGCTGCAAAGCTCTGCCGTGTCGAGTTGGAAAGAAACCGCAGGGCGAAAAACAAAAACGGCCCGCGCGAGGCGGGCCGTTTTTGTATTTGGTTGCGGGGACAGGATTTGAACCTGTGACCTTCAGGTTATGAGCCTGACGAGCTACCGGGCTGCTCCACCCCGCGTCAACCATAGAGGTAAGCTTGCGCTTACCGGATTCAAGAGCCACCAAACGAAAGGGCCGCTCGCGCGGCCCAGGATCCCGTTTGGCGGGCCTTATGCATGTCGCCCAAAAGTGCCTAGCGGTTTTGGGACAACGACATGCATCATACAATCGTAAGGAGAAGATTAGTCTCCATCCAGATCTTTTGATCCGGATGTGAGATGAACGTGCGCTTGGCAGACCTGGCAGCGACCTACTCTCCCGCGTCTTGAGACGAAGTACCATCAGCGCTGGAGCGTTTCACGGCCGAGTTCGGAATGGGATCGGGTGCAGCCGCTCCGCCATAACCACCAGGTCGGCAAAACGCACGTTGTTCGAGAAGCTGTTCAAGCGCGATCCAAGGATCGTCGCAGCGCGATCCAAGGATCGTCGCCTTTGTGCCTTGGATGTTCTTTTAGCCTGGCGCCTTTCGAAGCGAAGCTTCGCAAGGTCGACCGACCGTCGGCGCCGATGCGCCGCACCCACGTAGCGCCGCCCGAAGGGCGGAACAAGCGTGAGTGAGAACAAGATGGGCATTAGGAATGAGAACGATCAAGCCGATCGAACTATTAGTACCGGTAAGCTTCAAGCGTTGCCGCTCTTCCACACCCGGCCTATCAACGTGGTCGTCTTCCACGGTTCTCAGGGAATACTCGTTTCAAGGTGGGTTTCCCGCTTAGATGCCTTCAGCGGTTATCCCGTCCGGATATAGCTACCCTGCAATGCGGCTGGCGCCACAACAGGTCCACCAGAGATCCGTCCATCCCGGTCCTCTCGTACTAGGGACAGATCCTTTCAATATTCCTACACCCACGGCAGATAGGGACCGAACTGTCTCACGACGTTCTGAACCCAACTCACGTACCGCTTTAAATGGCGAACAGCCATACCCTTGGGACCTGCTCCAGCCCCAGGATGCGATGAGTCGACATCGAGGTGCCAAACAACCCCGTCGATATGGACTCTTGGGGGTCATCAGCCTGTTATCCCCGGCGTACCTTTTATCCGTTGAGCGATGGCCCTTCCACGCGGGACCACCGGATCACTATGACCGACTTTCGTCTCTGCTCGACTTGTCAGTCTCGCAGTCAGGCAGGCTTATGCCATTGCACTCAGCGAACGATTTCCGACCGTTCTGAGCCCACCATCGCGCGCCTCCGTTACTCTTTAGGAGGCGACCGCCCCAGTCAAACTAC
Source organism: Mesorhizobium sp. M1E.F.Ca.ET.041.01.1.1 (assembly GCF_003997355.1). Lineage (NCBI taxonomy): Bacteria > Pseudomonadati > Pseudomonadota > Alphaproteobacteria > Hyphomicrobiales > Phyllobacteriaceae > Mesorhizobium > Mesorhizobium sp. M1E.F.Ca.ET.041.01.1.1. The sequence goes on from NZ_RZSL01000141.1 coordinate 4,828, forward strand.
CCACCATACATTGTCCCGGACCCGGATAACGGGCCGCGGTTAGACATCCATAGTAATAAGGGTGGTATTTCAAGGGTGGCTCCACCTGAGCTGGCGCCCAAGCTTCAAAGCCTACCACCTATCCTACACATGCCACTACGAATGCCAATGTAAAGCTATAGTAAAGGTGCACG
>NZ_RZSL01000141.1:10000-12466 GCF_003997355.1 Mesorhizobium sp. M1E.F.Ca.ET.041.01.1.1
CGTTTGACTTCAAAGGCCGCGACAGGCAAATGTCATGGCCGCAACGAACAACGACAAGCCGTTCCGCCCGGGGAAGAAGCAGCCTTTCTGGATGCCAGACACGGAAGATGTCATAGCCGATCTCGGCAACGAGCCGCCGCTGATCGCGGACGGCCGCAGCGGTCCGCCTGACCGCCGCGAAGTCTCGGCGCGTTGGCTTTCGGGCACTTTCCTGACGGGCGTGACCTCGAGCGTGCTGATGGGGGTAGCCCTGTTCGCCGCGCTCGACGGGCGCCAGCAGTTGGCGACGCCGCCGGAAATCGCCGAACTGATCAACCTCGCCAGCGGCGGCGATGATTCCGGCGAACAGGCCAAGACCACCAGGCTGGTCGCGCCGCGCCAGATCGCCAGGGCCAAGGACCGCCGGCGCATGGAAGTGTCGATGGTCACCAAGGTCGGCGACCGCGACGTTATCCACACCATGCCGTTCGTGCAGATCAAGATGGCGCTTGCGGCCGGCCACACCACCAACCGGCCCTATCCGCCCTTCGATCCGCTGCAGGTCTTCGGCGACGACGGCGACGACAATGCCCACCCGGCCACCGCCGCTGCGGTCGCCGCCCAGATCTACGGCGCCAAGGTCGAAAGCGAGATGAGCCTGAAGACGGTCGATTTCCCGATCGAGACGGCGTCCTTCGACGAAAAGAGCGACCTCTCCGCCGACGAGGTGGAAAAGGTGGTACGCGAAGCCGGCAACGGCTTGAGCGACGGCGCCGTCCAGGTGGCAGCGCTTCATTACGTCGACCCGCAGCGATTCGGCGACGCCTTCGCCGAGAGCATGGCCGGCTCCTACGACGTCAAGATCACGCCGGAGAACGTCTCGGTGACGGCGCGCGCCGCGCTGGACGACCAGGCGCCGGCCTTTGCCGAGGAAATCATCCCTTTCACCCAGGATACGGACATCGCCGAGGCCTTCGCCGATTCGGGCTACACCGGCGACGACGCCACCGGCATGGCCGAGGCGATCGGCAAGCTCTTGAACGCGACGGCGCTCAAGGCCGGAACGGTGCTGCGCGTCGGCCTCGAGGTGCGCGGCGATATCGCCAAGGTGGTCCGCACCAGCGTTTACGATCGCACCACCCATATCGTCACCATCGCACTCGACGATCGCGGGCAGTTCGTGCCGGCGCAGGAGCCGGAGCCCAATCCCGAATTGCTGACCGCATTCGATGATTCGCCGCCAGTGGTGGTGCGCGGCAACCTGCCCAATGTCTATGACGGCATTTATCGCGCCGCCTATTCCTACGGCATGTCGAAATCGATGACCCAAAAGCTGATCAAGCTTCTTGCCTCCGACGTCGATTTCCAGTCGCGGCTTTCGCCCGCCGACCGGCTGGAGGTCTTGTTCTCGCAGCCTGATGGCGACGACCAGACCTCGGACAATTCCGATCTTCTTTACGTTTCGGCGACCTTCGGCGGCCAAACGCGGAATTTCTACCGCTTCCAGATGCAGGACGGCGGCACCGACTATTTCGATGAGAATGGCAGCAGCGCCAAGCAGTTCCTGTTGCGCAATCCGCTGCCCAACGGGCGCTTCACCTCCGGCTTCGGCGCGCGCCGGCACCCGATCCTCGGTTATGTCCGCATGCACACCGGCACCGACTGGGCCGCTCCGATCGGATCGCCGATCATTGCCGCCGGCAATGGCGTGGTCGAGAAGGCCGGCTGGGCCGGCGGCTACGGCAAGCAGATCATCATCCGCCACGCCAATGGCTATGAAACCTCGTACAATCACCAGAGCGCCTTCGCCAAAGGCATCGAGCCTGGCATCCATGTCCGGCAGGGCCAGGTCATCGGCTATCTCGGCCAGACCGGCCTCTCCACCGGCCCGCACCTTCACTACGAGCTGATCGTCAACGGCACCAAGGTCGATTCGATGCGCGTCCGCCTGCCGGTCGGCAAGGTGCTGAAGGGCGACGATCTCGTCGCCTTCAAAAAAGAGCGCGAACGCATCGACGACCTGCTCAAGCAGGAAGACGGAAATTCGCTGAAGGTCGCCAGCGCCAAGACTGATTCGCAGCTTCCCAACTAATCGCGAGAATCATCCGTTCGCTGCGGCCAGGGCAGCGCCTGTCCAGGCACGGTGAACCAGGCGATGATCGACGACAGCAGGCAAAGCAGCGCCGTGACCGCGGCAACCGCGGCAAAAGCCGAATCGCTTGCCGTAACCCTCAACGCGTCGAGATCGGCCGCGAGCCCTGACGTCGGCGGCTCGCCGAAACCGGGGATGCCGGCAGGATTGCCGGTCGATCGCGCATAGACGAAAGCCGCGAGCGAGCCCATCGCCGCGACCGCGATCAGTCCCCCGATGCGCGAGACGGCGTTGTTGATGCCCGACGCCGCGCCCGTATCCTTGTCCTCGACCGAGGTCATGATCGCCGTCGACAGCGGCGACACCACGAGCGCCATGCCGAGCCCCATCAAACC
>NZ_RZSL01000142.1:0-12453 GCF_003997355.1 Mesorhizobium sp. M1E.F.Ca.ET.041.01.1.1
TTTGCAGGCAGCGTCAGGTGCAGGCGCTCGAGCGCCGGCAAGGTCTTCGCCGCGACCGGTTCGGCGCCGAGCAGGCGGTCGAGCGCCGCGGCCGCCGCCAGCCCTTCCGCTTTGGCGTGGTACTGCTCGGAAAAGCGCCTGAACGGCGCGAAAAATTCCGGCGCGATCATCAGGATGAACAGGCTCTGCCAGAGCTCGAGATTGGAAAAGCCCGGGATTGTCGCGAGCTTCAGATGTCCGAGACCGAGGAAGACGGCCAGTACGGCGATCGACAGCGAGGCGAAGAAATCGATGATACCGGCATTCACGAAGGCGATACGCAGCAGGCCGATCGTCTTGCCGGCATAGGTCTCGAGACGCCGGGCAAGCTTCGCCGCTTCCCCTGCCGTTGCGTGGTTCGCCAGGATCGTGGGCAACGTGCGGATACGGTCGGCGAACTGGTCGGCCAGCCGTCCGAAGGCGTGTTCCTGCGCGTCGGCGCGCCGGCGGATGGCCTTGCCCACCAGCGCGAAGAACAGGATCATGACCGGCGTCAGGCCGGCGACCAGCAGCGCCGCCTGCCAGGAGACGAAGCCAAGCGTTGCCGCCGCCAGCAGCGGGCCTGCCGCCATCATGGCCGTGGCGGCACGGTGGCCCACGACAAGCGCCGCCACCTGCTCCGGATGACGCTGCATGGAGACGATGACGCTGCCGACCGGGAGCGATTGCAGAAGCCTCGCCGGCATTTCGTTCAGCCGCTCGCCCGCCAGCTCGCGCAGGCCGGTCGATACAGCGTTTTCCGCGGAAGCCTGCACCCTATCGGCGGCAAGGCCGGCGACGCAGGAGGCCGCCAAAAGCACAATCGCCGCTGTAGCGAGCCACGGATCTATCGACTCGCCCATCACGAGCCGCCCCGCGAGCATCGCCGCCGTCGCGGCGAAGCCGAGCCGCAGTGCGGTGCGAGCAATCTGCCAGATGAGCAGGTCGCGCAATCCGGGTTTTGCCAACCGCTCAGCGGCAGTCAGCGCCTGGAAGCCGGGCGATGCGGCGGGATCGGGACCTTGAGCCGGGGCAGACAGCTTTTTCATGCCCCACTTGTTGGCACGCGTCGCTACGGAACGGGTTGATCCACGTCAACTCACGACGATCGTCACGGCGTTATGAAACATATCCAAAAGGATACTTGCCATGCCCGACGTTCTGCTCGTTGACTTGTCCCGGCCGCAATTCGCGTTGCGGAGCAAGCCGCGCACCGTTCGCGAAGAGCCCGTCGAAGGCACCGTTGCCTTGCCCACCCCGTGAGCCCGGCCTTGGCGGAGGAGCCATCATGACGGGTGCAAACCACGAGCCGTTCAGCAGCCCGGCGGACATGAAGCGGGCGCATTTGCAGATGCTGGCGCTCTGCCACATGCTTGAAGGCATCGCCGACGATTTGCCGTCGCGCGTCGACCGGCTCCAGTGCCTCGCCGTGGCGGCCGACCTCTTGCCGCTGCTGCGCGAGTGCCACCGCTTCGAGGAAGAGGTCGTCTTCCCCACTTTCGCGCGGCGGACAGGCGGGGACGAGATCGTGGCGAGGCTCAAGCTCGAGCATCTGGAGGACGAGAGCGCGGCGATGGACCTCAGCGAGGCGCTGCTTGCCTACGGCCATGGCCGGCTCATCGAGAACCCCGAAGCCTTCGGCTATATGCTGCGCGCGTTTTTCGAATCGACACGCCGCCACATCGCCTTCGAGCGCGACCATGTGCTGCCAGAGGTTGTCAGCGCTCGTGGCAGCGGTTCCGGCAAGAATTCGTAGCGCGTCCCGTACCGATTTGCCCGGGACAAGCAGCCGGAGATCAGTCTCCGGCCCGTGCGGCCAGTCGCCCGATGTCGTCGACGATGACGTGACGGTTGTTCTCGATCCGGATCACGTTCTCGCCGCGCAGGCGCGTGATCTGCCGACTTACCGTCTCAATGGTAAGGCCAAGAAAATCCGCGATCTCGGCGCGCGACAGCGGCAGTTCGAAAGCGGCGCGCCGGCGCTCCGGTCCGGCTCCGGGATCGATGTTGCGCGCGATCATCAAAAGGAAGCTCGCGATCTTCTCGGCTGCGGTCTTGCGGCCGAGCGCCACCATCCAGTCGCGCGCCTGGTCGAGCTCACGCAGCTTCTGCTCGAGCAGGCGATGCTCGAGATCCGGCTGCTCCTTCATCAATCGCTCCAGCGCCTGGCGCGGGAACGAGCACAGCTCGACCTCGGTCGCGGCCTCGGCGGTCAGCGAGCTCTCGGCCTGGAACGGCCTGCCGAGGAAATCCGGGGCGAACTGCAGGCCGACGATCTGCTGGCGGCCGTCGGAAAGCGTCTTGGTAAGCTTCACGACGCCCAAGAGCACGTTGGAGAAGCGCTCGACGCTTCTGGAATCGCTCACCAGTTCCTTGCCGGCGTCGGCCTTGTGCCGCATCGTCGATTTGGAAAGGGCCAGGAGCTGGTCGGGGCCGAGCGCGCCGCAGATGCCGCGATGCCGCGCCTCGCATGAAACGCAGAGAACCGGAATGCCTGTCGTGTGAATATCTTCGCGCACGATGGAACACCTATAGTGTTCCCGTCGTGCGCCAGCAATGCGTGGCGGGGGGCGATAGCGTCGCAGCCCGTGCCTTCCTGAAGGCCCCTCTTTCCTTACCGCCTCCGAAGGAGGTGGCTGCGCCGCTGCCAGCGTCCGCTACGAATGCAATCGTCGCGACGTCAATGTCTGGATGCTGCAACCAGCGTCTTGACCATTTCGAGAAACTGTTGGCCGCAGGCAGACAGCGTCGGCACGCGCCAGGCGGCTGCCATGGGCAAGGACGGCGGCGACGGGATGACCGGGCGATAAGCCACGCCCGGCAGCGCCGCCCTCGCGATGCCCGCCGTGACGAACCCCAGGCCGGCACCGGCCGCGACGAGGCCGGCCAGGGTCGTCATCGGCGTCACCTCTTGGACGATCCTTGGGCTCAGGCCTTCGGCCTGGAACAAAGCGATCACGCGGTCGTAGATGCTTGGGCCGATGGCGCGGGGCGCCAGCAGAAAGGGCTCGCCGTCGAGGTCGGCCACACGGATGGCGGTCTGCCCGGCAAGCTGGTGCGCGGATGGAAGCGCCAGCACGAGCGGCTCGTCCGGCAGGGCATGGACAATCAGGTCCGGCGTCGACAGCGGAGGATGCAGCACGCCGAGGTCGATCTCGCCGGCCGAAAGTGCCGCCTCCAGCAGCGGCGAGTTCATTTCGATCAGATCCACCTCGACATCTGGATAGCGGGCGCGAAACGCGCGTACCGCCTCCGGCAGAACTCCGTAAAAGGCAATGACGGTGAAGCCGAGACGCAAGCGCCCGACCTCGCCGCGAATGGCTCTGAGCGCCTGCGTCCTGGCGGCATTGGCATGCTCGACAGCCTTTCGGGCGGGGCCGAGGAAGGCGGCCCCGGCCGGCGTCAACGTCACTCCTCGACGGTCCCGTTCGAACAGCTCGGCACCGATCTCTGTCTCCAGGGCACGAATGCGTTGGCTGAGCGACGGCTGGGTCAGGTTCAGCCGATCGGCGGCGCGGCGAAAATGCAGATCTTCGGCGACGGCGATGAAGCAGGCCAGGGTGCGGATATCCAAGGTCGCTCCTTATGCAGATCCTCTATCACAGACGAAGATATTCCAATTGGAAGGCAATCAGCGCCAGAGATATTTTCGAACAAGACGAGGGGTTTCAGTGGAACCAGCAAAAGGAACAGCATTGTGATCAGTTCAACTTTCCGCCGCTTCGCACTTGCTGCCGTGCTAAGCGCCTTCGTGCCGCCAGTCGTGGCAGCGCAGTCGCTTGATCTTGCCGGCCGTATCTCGGCGAGCCGGATCGCCGTGATCTCCGACGGCGACTTCGTCGCCCAGACCTATGCCACGGGCCAGCTTGCGCCCCGCGAGGCGGGTTTTCGCGATATGCTCACGATCGTTTCCATCGTCGACGGCAAGGTCGTCACCGGCACCGTGCCGGTCTCCAATTCCGTAACCGCCGCTCCGGAAATCCTGCAATTGACCGCAGATGGGCAGACCGCCTTCGTCACCGAAAGGCTGGGCGAACGATCGGACGAAGGCGATACTGTCCGCGACCTGCCTCCGGGAAAGCGCCTGTTCGGGATCGACCTCTCCGACGGCGCAGCGCCTCGGCTGGCGGATACTGCCGAGATCGCCGCCTTCCCAGAAGCCCTGTCGGTCTCGCCCGACGGACGCCACGTCGCCGTGGTGTCCAACACGCCGGAGGCGAGCTTCGTTCAGATCATCGGCTATGCCGAAGGTCGTTTCGGCTCCGTCACCCGATTCAACCTTGCCGATCTGGGGATCACCGGACCTGCTTCCACGCCTCGCGGCGGTGTGACCGCGACCAACGTCCATTGGCATCCGAACGGCCGCTTCATCGCAGTCAACATCAACAGCCAGAACCGGGTCGCCTTCTTTGAGGTCAGTGACGCGAACGGCGCGCCGGACCTGCGCCCCTGGGGCAACAGCGTGGAGGTCGGCGCCGATCCCTTCGTTGGCCGTTTCACACCGGACGGACGCCATTACTTGACCTCCAACTGGGGCCGGAACTTCGTTGCCGCCGATCTCGAGGGGCGCATCCCCGAGACGCCATCGACGGTCAGCGTCGTGCAGCTTGCCGCTCCTGAGGCACCGGCCGACGCCGCCCGCCATCGGCTTGTCGCCCGGACCGAGACCGATCTGTCGGCCGAGGGCATCGCGATCAGCCCGGATGGAAGGCTGGTGGCGACCGTCAACATGCGCGGGACCGCCTTCCCGCCGGCGTCCGCGCGCTTCCAGCGCCACGCCACCGTAACGCTGCTAAGCTTCGATCCGGCGACCGGCGGTATCGTCAAGATCGCCGATTATCCCTTCGAAGGCTCGTTGCCGGAGGGAGGCAGTTTCGACAGGACCGGAGACCATTTCCTTGCCACCGTGTTCCAGGGCCATGCGGACGCCGGACCGGAAACCGGCGCTGGGCTGGAAGTCTTCCGTGTCGTCAAGGGCGATGCGGCCAGCGGCGAGCGACCATCGCTGGAACGGATCGGCCGCATTCCGCTGACGCACGGCGCTCATCACGTCGATCTGGCCGGGTAGCCGATTTCTCAGCGATCCTCGATGATCCTCAGATAAGCCGCGGTCACGAACAGCACGATGAAGCCGAAGAGGATGCGGCGGCCGCCCTCGGGCATGTGCAGGATGGTGAGCAGCGTGGTCAGCACGGTGAGGATCAGAGCGCCGATGATGGTGCCGGTGTAGCCGCCGCGGCCGCCGAAGATCGAGGTGCCGCCAATGACGGCGGCGGCCACCGAAGGCAGCACCAGCGGCTCGGCGAGCGACAGCGAAGGCGCCTTGATCAGGCCGATATAGAGCAGGCCGGTGATGCCGGCGAGCAGGCTGGAGATGACATAGAGCGCGGTGATCACCTGCCAGTAGCGGACGCCGGACAGACGCGCCGCGCGCTCATTGTCGCCGACGGCGAAGAGCAGGCGGCCGAAGCCGGTGCGGTTGAGCGTGAAGACGATCAGCGCCGCCACCGGCACGAACAGGAACAGCGCGTTGGGGAAGCCGTAGGTGAGGCCGGTGCCCAGCCAGTTGAGGAAATCCGGGATCCTGGCGCCGGAGGCGATGACGGTGCGCTGGTAGACCTGCAGGAAGCCGGTGCCGATCAGGCTGGTGCCGAGCGTCATGATCAGCGGATGGACGCGAAAGACGCCGACGCCGATGCCGTTGACGAGGCCGATCAGCACCGCCGGCAGCATGGCGAGGATGAAGACCACCGTCGGATCCTGATTGACGATCTGGGTCGCCATGATGAAGGCGCTCATCGTTGCCACCGTGCCGACGGAAAGGTCGATGCCGCCGGTGAGCATAGTCATGGTCTGGCAGCCGGCGAGGATCGCCAGTGGAATGGCGAATTTGGCCGTGTTGGCGATCCAGCGCTCGTTGAAGATGCCGGGGCGAAGGATCTGCAGGATCACCACCAGGATGACGAGCAGGATGATCAGCGGAATGAGCGGCCGGTCCGCCATGAAGCGTTTGAGGCGGCGGCCGAAGGAGACCGGTTGAGGCATGGTCGCGCTGCTTGTCATGGCGTTGCTCCCGCCGGGCGGCCCCGGATGGTGATGAAGGCGCCGAACATCACGACGGCGACCATGATCGCCCCCTCGACGATGGCGGTGACATTGGGATCGATGGCCAGCAGCGTGAGGTCGGTACGCACCAGCCGCAGCACGAAGACGGCAATGATCGGCCCGAGCAGCCCGCCCTTGCCGCCACCGAGCGCGACGCCGCCCAGCACCACCGCTGCGACGCTGGCGAGCAGATAGGGACCGGGGATCGGTGCGCCGATGCCGGTGCTGATGGTGAGCGAGAGCCCGCCGAGCGCCGCGAACAGGCCGGAAAGCGCATAGGCGACGATCCTGGTGCGCGCCACCGGCACGCCGCTGCGGAAGGCGGCGAGCTCGTCGCTGCCGATGGCGTAGATGGAAAGTCCGAGGCGCGAGCGCCTGAGCGGGATCCAGACAATGCCTAGGCAGACGACGAGCAGCACCAACGCCTTCGGAACCCAGGCATCGGCCCAATCCGGAAGGTTGGGTATCGGCATGGTGCCGATAATGCTTGCCTTCAGCCATTCGGCGGCGGCGCCGCCGGGCGCCTCGAGCACCAGAAGCGCAGCGCCCTGCAGCACGAACAAAGTGGCCAAGGTGACGACGATATCCGGAACGCGGGTGACGACGATGAGGAGCCCGTTCAGCGCCCCGAGCGCCAACCCCATGGCAAGCACGAAAGGCACCACGAAGTACGCATATTCCTCGCTGGCGCCGTTCATCATCGATGCGGCGGTGACGCTGGTCAGCGCCATCATGGCGGCAACCGAGAGGTCGATGCCACCGGCAATGACGACGACGGTCTGGGCGGCGACGGCGAAGGCATAAGGCAAAACTGCCCGCGCGAGCGAGCCGAAGTCGCCGCTGCCATAACCCGGCTGGATCAGCTTGGTGACGACGAACAGGAATACCAGCAAAGCGAGCAGGCCGGCGACCCAGCCCTGGCGGCGCAGGAAGCGCATCATGGCGCGGCCTCCGCATCGGAGGCAGGCCTGACATCGGCGAGGATGCCGACATCCTCCCTGGCGCCGCGCGGCAGGCCGTAGGCGGCCCGCATCAGCGCCGGCTCGTCGGCCAGCTCGACCGGGAACGTGTCGACGACACGGCCGCCGAAGATGACGATGACGCGGTCGCAGACACGCTGCACCTCCTCCAGCTCGGATGTGTAGAACAGAACCGACTTGCCGAGGCCTGCGAGCTCGCGCAGCAATTTGTAGATCTCCTGCTTGGTGCCGACATCGATGCCGCGCGTCGGGTCGAAGCAGAGGATGGTGCGGGCGTCGGCCGCGATCCAGCGGGCGATGGTCACCTTCTGCTGGTTGCCGCCGGAAAGGCGCTGCACCTCGCCTTGCGCGCGAGTGTCGATCTGCAGCCGGGCGATGGCGCTGGAGACGACCATGTGCTCTCTGCGCACCCGGATCGGCCCCCATTTGCGGAGCGCTGCGCTGAAAGGAAGCGCGATGTTCTCGCGCACCGAGCGCTGCATGGCGAGCGCTTCGGTACGGTCGCCGGGCACATAGGCGATGCCGGCCTGGATGGCATCGCTCGGATGCGAGAGTCTTACCGGCGCGCCGTCGACGGCGATTGTGCCGCCGGCCGGCCGGATGGAGCCGGCAAGCGCGGCAAAGAGCTCGTCCTGGCCCTGGCCCTCGAGCGCGACGACGCCGGCCACCTCGCCATTGGCGAGATCGAAGGAGACATCGTGCAGCTTGGTGCCGAGCTGCAGGTTGCGCACCGACAGCCGAGGGTGGCTGTCCCTCACGGCCGGCGCCTCGCTTGCGGTGCGCGCGGCGGCGACGCTGACCTTCTCGATGCGGGCGCCGAGCATCATCTCGACGATCTTTTCCTCGACGCCCGGCTCGATGTCGACGACGCCGACGGTGGCGCCGTCGCGCAGCACCGTGGCGCGGTCGCAGAGCGCGGAGATTTCGACGAAACGGTGCGAGATGAAGATGACCGAGCGGCCGCTGTCGCCCTGGCGGCGCACGACTTCCAGCACTTTCTCGGCGAGGTTGGCGGGCAGCGCAGCGGTCATCTCGTCAAGCAGCAGCACGTCGGGTTCGACGGCGAGCGCGCGTGCAAGGTCCAGCACGCGCAGCACGGCGAGCGGAATGTCACGCGCGGTCTCGCGTATATCGAGATTGGGGATGCCGAGCTCGCGCACCCAGGCGCGGAACGGCTCGACAGGCGTGCCGGTCAGCCGCAAATTGGAAAGGACATCAAGATCGGGGATCAGCGCCGGCTCCTGGTAGACCGGCAACAGGCCGGCGCGGCGCGCGGCGGCGGGCGAGCGGACATCGCGGGCCTCGCCGCGGATCAGGATGCGGCCGGCGTCCGCCTGGATGGCGCCGGTCAGGATCTTCACCAGTGTCGACTTGCCGGCGCCATTGGCGCCCATCAGCGCATGGACCTCGCCCGGCAGCACCGAGAGCGAGGCGTTGCGGAGTGCTGCGACCGCGCCGTAATTCTTCGCCACGCCGGTGGCATTGAGGAGAGGATTGGTGGTCAAATCGTGCGGGTCTCGATCATGTGTAGCCTGTTTTAACAGCACGCCACGCTTGCGCGCGGCGTACTGCGGAGCGGCGACTTTCCCTTCTCCCCTTGTTGTGGGAGAAGGTGGCCTCGCGAAGCGAGGTCGGATGAGGGGTGTTCCAGAAAACACCAACGCCTCATTCCTTCCAGCACCCCTCATCCGTCTCGGCGCTGCGCGCCGATCCACCTTCCCCCACAAGGGGGAAGGAAGAAGCCCAGCTTACTCGCCCGGGCCCTTGCAGGCGACGATCTGGTCCTTGGTGTAGGTGGTCCAGTCCGGAATCGAGATCGAGACCGGCCACTCGGGGCTCAGCGACGGATCGGCGGCCGATTTCAGCTTGGCCTTGCCCTCATCGGTGGCGTTTTCCCAGAGTTGCGGCTCGACCAGAACGGTCTGCTGCGCCGGCTTCTTGCCGTCGAGGATCTGCAGCGCCAGCGTGACGCCGGCGCCGCCGATCGAGCCGGGGTTGGTGACGGCGGCGCCAACCAGATCCTTGACCGAGTTCAACTGGCCGACGAAGCCGGCGTTGTCGGCGCCGACAACCGGCACCATCGGCGCCTGCTGCTCGACCAGCGCGTCGACGATGACGTTGTCGATGCCGGAGGTCCAGATGCCGTTGATCGGCGCTCCCGTGGCGAGGAAGGAGAGGATCTGCTGCTTGCCCTGGTCCTGCTGCCAGCCGGTGAAGACTTCCTGCGCGACCTTCACGTCGGGAAATTCGGCGAGCGCTTTCTTGAAGCCTTTGTCGCGGTCGCTGTCGGCGGAGGCGCCGGCGGCGCCGCGCATATAGAGCACATCGCCCTTGCCGCCCATCTGCTGGAACAGCCACTTGGCGCCGAGATAGGCGTACTGCTCCTGGTTGTTGGAGATGATGTAGGCAGACGGCTCGGTTACCGCCTGGTCGACGGCGACGACGACGATGCCGGCCTTGGTCGCTTCTTCCAGACCGGCCTTGATGCCGGCCGGATCGGCCGGATTGACGACGATGGCGTTGACCTTGGCGCTGATCAGGTTGCGGATGTCCTCGAGCTGGCCGGCGGCGTCGGTGTTGCGGTGGGCGATGTTGAGCTTCGCCACCTCGCCGGAAGCGAGCGCCTGCGCCTTCATGGCGCAGATCATCTCCTCGCGCCAGCCATTGCCCTGCACGGTGTTGGAAATGCCAATCGTGTATTTGCCTTCGGCGGACGAGACGCCCACCCAGGCAAGCAAGGCGGCACCTGCCAGTAGCGGGGCCATGGTCAGGTATGTCTTCATTTCAGTACTCCTCCACATTGACTGTCAGTTGCAGTTCCAGGGCTCCGATGCGATTGGAGCCAAGCCTTTCGTCATTTGACGAAGGGGCGCAGCACGTCGCGGGCAAGCAGGAAACCGCGCTTCACCTTGTCGTCGCTCCCCTCGAACCGGCGGTCCTCATGCTCGATGATGACCGGTCCGTCATATCCGGCCCGGTAGAGGCCCGAAAAGATGGTGCTCCAGTTGATGTCGCCCAGCCCCGGCATGCGCGGCACCTGCCAGCCTATGCCGGCGGAAAGAATTCCGCGCTCGTACAAACCATCATGATCAATCATCAGGTCCTTGGCATGCACATGCAGCATGTGCGGGCCGAACTCGCGGATGAAGCGCTCCTTGTCGATCATCTGCCAGACGAGATGCGAAGGGTCGAAATTCATGCCGACGTCACCGCTCCAGGCTTCGAGGATGCGGCGCCAGACATAGGGTGAATAGGCGATGTTGTGCCCGCCCGGCCATTCGTCATAGCTGAAGATCATCGGGCAGTTCTCGAAGGCGAGTTTTACGCCATGATCGCGCGCATGGGCGATGATCGCGGGCCAGACCTTTTGCGCATCTTCCCAATTGGCGTCGACAGTCTTCGAGGCATCGCCGCCGCAGAAGGTGTTGACCAGCGAAACGCCCATGCGGCTCGCCAGCACGATCACCTTCTTCAGGTGGTCGATAACGGCCTCGCGATGCTTCTCATCGGGATGCAGGGGATTGGGATAGAAGCCGAGGCCGGAGATCGTCAGGCCCTTGCCGGCAAGCGAGGCTGCGATGTCCTTGGCTTCCGAGGCCGAGATGCCGGCGGCGTCGATATGGCTGGTGCCGGCATAGCGTCGGCTGGCGCCCGATGCCTTCGGCCAGCAGGCAATCTCCAGCGCTTCGAAGCCGACCGAGCGCGCCCAGTCGGCGACTTCGCTAAGCGAAGTATCGGGAAATGGTGCTGTGAGCAGTCCAAGCTTCATGATGCCTCCCTCTTCGTACTATGCAGATCGCGCTGGTCGCTTCAACCGCGCATCTATTGGGTCAGCGCGGACATGTCTGACAAAGGCCATCGGATCGTCTGAGAGCAGTCCATCGAGGCCGGCGACGACATTTGCGCGGAACATGTCGCTGGCGGCGAGTGAACGATCGAAGATGGCATTGATCGCAAGGATTGCATTGGCCAATTCCTTGCTGTCGGCACCCACGCGGTCGGCAATCTCCGCGATCTTTTCGGCGAAGGGATCGGACACCTGCCAGGCCCGGCCGAAGCGTGCCGATGCCTTGATCAGATAGGCCATCCAGCCGGCGACCGGGACCGACAGCAGCGTGATGTTGTCGCCTTTCGCCAGGCGGTCGCGGATCGGGTTGAGCAGGCGCTGGACGATCTTCTGCGAGCCATCGGTGGCGATCTGGTGATTGCGATGGCGGATTGCCGTGTTGGTGAGGCGAGCCAGGCTCTGCTCGACATAGGCGGCCGGCGAGATGCCGGGCACCGGCATCAGCGTCGGCAGCGTCTCTTCCATCAGCATGCGGCGGGCGAAGCCTGCCAGCAGCGGGTCGGCCATGGCGTCCGATGTGTGTTCGAAGCCGCCGAGAACGCCGAGATAGGAGAGCGTGGTCTGGGCGCCGTTCAGCACCCGCATCTTGAGGTGCTCGAACGGCGTGACGTCGTTTACGAAGGTCGCTCCGACGAGGTCCCAGCGCGGCACGCGGCCGGCGAAACGGTCCTCGATCACCCATTGGCGGAAGCGCTCGCCGACGACGACGGCGCTGTCGCGGTAGCCGAAGCGCTTTTCCACCGCAGCGATATCAACCTCCGTCGTTGCCGGCGCGATGCGGTCGACCATGGCGGAAGGGAAGGTGACATTGCTCGCGATCCAATCCACCAGCCCATTGCCGCGCCGTTCGGCGAACGCCCGCACGACATTGCCGAGGATGATGCCGTTGGTCGGGATGTTGTCGCAGGACAGCAGCGTCACCGGCCGGCCATGCGAGCCCGTGCGCAGCTCCAGCGCCCTCGCCAGGATGCCGGGCACGCTGCGCGGCGCTTGTGGGTTGGCGAGGTCGTGCACGATGTCGGGATGGTCGAGGTCGAGCGCGCCGTTCGACGGAACGTGGCAATAGCCTTTCTCGGTCACCGTCATGGTGACCATCTCGATGTCGGACGAGGCGAGCACTTCGAGCGCCGGCCTGGCGCTGCCCTGACTGTCGATGACGCGGATGATGCTGCCGATGATGCGCGCTTCGACCTCGTCATTCTGGCGGATCAGCCGCGTGTAGAGGCCGTGCTGCCGGCCGAGCGTTTCGGCGAGAAGAGGCGGGCGGATGTTGATGCCGACCAGTCCCCAGCGGTCGAAATGGTTCGCCAGGAGATCGTCGGTATATTCGGCCTGGTGGCAGCGGTGGAAGGCGCCGACACCGATATGCGCGATACCCGGTCTCATTGCTGCGCGATCGTAAGCCGGCTTGCGGACCTCGGACGGCAAGCAACTGAGCAGGGCAGGGCCGATGACCGGCGCGCTGATCGACCAGGAGCAATGGGTGATCGGAGCGAACCGGTG
>NZ_RZSL01000143.1:0-12446 GCF_003997355.1 Mesorhizobium sp. M1E.F.Ca.ET.041.01.1.1
CCTCCGGGCGCAATGGCGGGCACCTGAACAACGGCCTCGCCCACAGCTATCTTTCGGCCAAAGCGGAACTCGGCAAGGAACGGGCAATCGCGCTCTACCGGGCGCTCGACGACTCCGTCGACAGCATCGAGACGCTGGTCGCCGAGGAGGGTATCGACTGCAATTTCCGGCGCGCCGGCAAGCTGAAGCTCGCCTCCAAGCCGCAGCATTTCGAAGCGATCGCCCGCAACTTCGAGGCCGTCCATGCCGAAGTCGATCCGGATACGGCGCTGCTGTCGCCGAACGATCTCAAATCCGAGATCGGCTCGCCCTTCCATGGCGCGATGCTGTCGAAGAAGAGCGCCATGATGCATATGGGCCGCTATGTGTCGGGCCTCGCGACGGCCGCCGCTCGACACGGCTCCGTCATCCACGAGAACACCAGGGTGACCGACCGCAGGCAGGCTGGCCCCAGGCATGAGCTGACCACCTCGCGAGGCAAGATCAGCGCCGACAATGTGCTGGTGGCGACGGGAGCCTACACGACACCGAATTTCAACTACTTTCGCCGCAGGCTCATCTCGGTCGGCAGCTTCATCATCGCCACTCGGCCGCTGAGCGATGTCGAGATCGCCGCGACCATGCCAGGCAACCGGACATGCGTGACATCGATGAACATCGGCAACTACTTCCGGCTGTCGCCCGACAACCGCCTGATCTTCGGCGGCCGCGCACGCTTCTCGGCGACTTCGGACCAGCGCTCGGATGCCAAGAGCGGGCAGATATTGCAGGCAAGCCTCGCGGCGATTTTCCCGCAACTTTCAAAGGTCGAGATCGACTATTGCTGGGGCGGGCTGGTCGACATGACCAAGGACCGCTTTCCGCGCGCCGGCTATCATGACGGCATCTGGTACGCGATGGGCTACTCCGGTCATGGCGCGCAGCTTTCCACCCATCTCGGCATGATGCTTGCCGACGCCATGCTCGGCCGCGAAGACCGCAATCCGCTGAAGGGGCTCGAGTGGCCTGCAATCCCGGGCTATTCCGGCAAGCCGTGGTTTCTGCCGATGGTCGGCCTCTACTACAAGGCGCTCGACCGGATCCAATGATCGAGCTGGAGCTTAGCCCAGCCCGCCGATGTGAAAGCTTTTCATCTCGAGATATTCCTCGATGCCGGCCTGCGCGCCCTCGCGTCCGAGCCCGGACTGCTTGACGCCGCCGAAGGGTGCGACCTCCATCGAGACCGAGCCGGTGTTCAAGCCCACCATGCCGAACTCGAGCGCCTCGCCGACGCGCCAGGCGCGTTTCAAGTTCTCGGTGTAGAAGTAGGAGGCAAGCCCGTAGGGCGTGCCATTGGCGAGCGCGATCGCTTCTTCTTCGGTCTCGAAACGAAAGAGCGGCGCGACCGGGCCAAAGGTTTCCTCGCCGGCGAGCTGCATCTCGTTCGTGGCGCCGGTCAGCACCAGCGGCGCGACATATTGCTGGCCTTCGGGCAAAGCCGGCTTCTGCGTGATGATCGCAGCACCCTTGGCGAGCGCGTCCTCGACATGCGGTTGATCTTCTCGACCGCCGCCATGTTGATCATCGGCCCGATGGCGACGCCAGGCTGCGTGCCTGGCCCCACGGCCATGGCGTTGACGCGAGCGGCAAGCTTCGCGGCGAAGGCGTCATGGACACCGGCCTGGACCAGGATGCGGTTGGCGCACACGCAGGTCTGACCGCCATTGCGGAATTTTGAGACGAGGGCGCCCTCGACAGCGAGATCGAGATCGGCGTCGTCGAAGACGATGAAGGGGGCGTTGCCGCCAAGCTCGAGGCTGAGACGCTTCACGCTGTCGGCAGCGCCACGCATCAGCAGCGAGCCGACCCGCGTCGAGCCGGTGAAGGAGATCTTGCGAACGGTTTCGTTGGCCATGATCTCGTTGCCGATGTCGGTCGGCATGCCAGTCACGATGTTGATGACGCCGGCCGGGATGCCGGCCCGTTCGGCAAGCACGCCGAGCGCCAGCGCCGAATAGGGCGTGAACTCGGACGGTTTGATCACCACCGTGCAGCCGGCGGCCAATGCTGGCGCGACCTTCCGGGTGATCATGGCGTTCGGAAAATTCCATGGCGTGATGATGCCGCAGACGCCGACCGGTTCCTTCAGCACGATGATGCGGCGGTCTTGTGTGGGCGAGGGGATGGTGTGGCCGTTGATGCGGCGTGCTTCTTCCGCGAACCATTTGACGAAGGACGCGCCGTAGCGGATCTCGCCCTTGGCTTCGTCCAGCGGCTTGCCCTGTTCCGTGGTCAAGATCAGTGCCAGATCGTCCAGATGCGCGAGCATCAGACCATGCCAGGCTTCCAGCAGCGCCGCGCGCTCGGCATTGGTCTTCTTCCTCCAGTCCCAATAGGCTGAGGCCGCGGCCTCGATGGCAGCGCGGGTCTCCGCAAGGGCCATGCCGGGCACTGTGCCTATCGTGGCCTGCGTCGCCGGATCGATGACGTCGACCGTCTTGCCGGAGCTGGCAGCAACCCATTCGCCGCCGATCAGGCCGGCTTCGCGCAAGAGGCTTTTGTCCTTCAGGGTTTTCATCGGAAACGACCTTGCATTCAGCTGAGCGCCGCGACGATGGCGGCGGTGATGGTGTCTGTTTTGTCCTTGCCGGCAGTGGTTCCGATGCCGCGCGCGGTCGTCGCTTCGACCGCCTTCATGATGCGACGTGCGGCGGCGGTTTCGCTGAGATGTTCGAGCATCATCGCACCCGACCAGATAGTGGCGATCGGATTGGCGATGCCGAGATGGGCGATGTCGGGCGCCGAGCCGTGCACCGGCTCGAACATTGACGGCGCCGAGCGGTCGGGATTGACGTTGGCGGAGGCGGCATAGCCGAGCCCGCCCTGGATCGCCGCGCCGATGTCGGTCAGGATGTCGCCGAAGAGATTGGAGGCGACGACCACGTCGAGGCTGTCCGGCGCCATGATCATGCGCGCGGCGAGCGCGTCGACATGATAGCTGGTGACTGTGACGTCAGGATACTCCGCCGCCAGCTTTCGCGTGATCTCGTCCCAGAACACCATCGAGTATTTCTGCGCGTTGGACTTTGTGACGGAGGCCAATTTGCCGCGCCGTGCCCGCGCCTGCTCGAAACCGAAGCGAAGGATGCGCTCGACGCCGGCGCGGGTGAAGATCGAGGTCTCCACCGCGACCTCGTCCTGCGTGCCCTGGTGCACGCGCCCCCCGGCGCCCGAATATTCGCCTTCGGTGTTCTCGCGGATGCACAAGATATCGAAGCTCTCGGCGCGCAGCGGACCCGTCACGCCCGGCAGCAGACGATGCGGCCTTATGTTGGCGTATTGCACGAACGCCTTACGGATCGGCAGCAAAAGACCGTGCAGCGAAACGGAATCGGGCACTTCCGCCGGCCAGCCGACGGCGCCGAGCAGGATGGCGTCGAAGCCGCGCAAGGTCTCGATGGCGTCTTCCGGCATCATGCGGCCGGTTTCCTTGTAGAATTTGCAGGACCAGGGGAACTCCGTTGCCGTCAGGACAAAGCCCGCGTGTTTGGCCGCAGCCTCCAGCACGGACCAGGCAGCGACGATCACGTCGCGGCCGATACCGTCACCGGGGATCAGGGCGATCGAATAGGACTTCATCGGCATCTCTCTAGAGGCTGATCAGGACGCTCTTGGTCCTGCGGTTGGCGAGATAGGCTTCGCGACCAAGATCCTTGCCGATGCCGGAGCGCTTGTAGCCGCCGGTCGGCAAGATGTGGTCGCGCGAGCGGCTGTAGCGGTTGACCCAGACCGTACCCGCCTCGAGCTTGCGCGCGATGCGTATGGTGCGGGACAGGTCGGAAGTGAACAGGCCGGAAGCCAAGCCGTAGGTCGGATGGCTGGCCAGTGCCAGCGCCTCTTCTTCGGTCTCGAAGATCTGGACAGTCAGGACCGGGCCGAAGATTTCCTCGACGATCGCCGGACTGGCCCGGTCGACATTGGCGATCAGCGTCGGCTCGTAGAAATAGCCCGGATCGTCCATGGCGCTGCCGCCGGTCAGGCACTCGCCGCCGGCGGCGACCGCAGCCTGCACGATGCTGTCGACACGCGCGCGTTGCCGTTCCGAGATGATCGGCGAATACTGCGTCGCCTCGTTCCAGGTCGAGCCTGGCCGCACCGCTTTCATCCGCTCCAGGATGGCCGTCGTCAGCCTATCTACGACACTCTTCTCGACGATCAGGCGCGTGCCGGCGACGCAGGCCTGGCCGGCGTTGAAGGTGACGCTGCCGGCGATCGCCGTCGCTGCCTTGTCGAGGTCGGCATCGGCAAAGACGAGCTGCGGGCTCTTGCCGCCGAGTTCCAGCGTCATCGGCTTGACGCCGGTGCGAGCGACGTTCTCCATGATGGCAGAACCGGCGCGGGTCGAGCCGGTGAAGCTAACCTTGGCGATCTCTGGATGGCCGGTCAGCGCCGTGCCGGTCGTCGGGCCGTCGCCGAGCACCACATTGATCAGCCCCGCCGGCAGGCCGGCCCTCACAGCGAGTTCCGCCAGATAGACGGCCGAGAAGGGCGTCATTTCCGACGGCTTCAGCACCACTGCGTTGCCGGCTGCCAGCGCCGGACCGAGCTTCCAGCCGGCCATCGAGATCGGAAAATTCCAGGGCGTGATCGCGCCGACCACGCCATAGGGCTCGCTCATGATCATGCCGAAGCTGGCGTCGTCGGTCGGTACGAGCTCGCTGCCTTCCTTGTCGGCGAATTCGGCAAAGAAGCGGATCTGCTCGGCGGTCACGGCGATATCGCCCGCGACGAGCTGGCCGACGGGGCGCGTCGAGGACAGCGCCTCGATCCGGGCGAGCGTCGCGGCTTCCGCCTCGATCAGGTCGGCCCAGGCCTGCAGGGCCCTCGTGCGCTCACGCGGGCGAACGCCGCCCCAGTTGCTCGACTTCAAGGCCCCCTTGGCGCTTTCCACTGCGCGGTCGATCATGTCGACGCCCGCCACCGGGCAGGCGGCGTATGCCTTGCCGTCCGACGGGCGACGCATCTCGATCGCGCCCTCGGCCGAAATCAGCTCCCCGCCGATGAAGTGGCCAACGGGCAGGGGGATCGTGTCGGGATCGAAGCTCAGGCTCATGGGCAAACCACTCGGTAGTATCGGCTTCAGCCTAGCGCGTGCCGGCACGCAGCATGCGCCGTTCGGTGATCCGCCGCCGACGAATGTTGCGTGTCGGACGGCAGCGACGGCAAAATCTTCCGCCGGGGTCAGCGCCGGCGCCGACGCTCGCTAGCCTACAGTCACGTAGATTTTGCGCACCGTCTCGATCGTCTTCCAGACACCGGTGAAGCCCGGCTTCATCACGAAGCTGTCGCCGGCCCGGTACGCCACTGCCTCGCCGGCGTCCGGCGTGATTTCGACAACGCCGGAGAGGATGTGGCAGAACTCGAACGTCTCCCCCTTGATCGAGCGCGTCTCGCCAGGTGTCGCCTCCCAGACGCCTGTATGAACGAGGTCGTCCTTGGCGACGTCCTGCGCCCAGGTCTTGAAGGCGGGATCGCCGGCAATCAGCCGCTCGGGCAGCGCCTTGGATTCGCGCGGTGAAAAGCTCGGGTTGGTCTCGACGGATTTGAGCAGGGACAAAGGATGGCCTTTCGGTTGGAGCTTGACTTTGATGCATGTCGTTCTCCCAGAACCGCTGCACACTTCTGGGCGACATGCATTAATAACCGCGCGACCGGTCGACGAGCCCGATCGGGTCGAGACCGGCGCGATGGCGCCTGATGTTGTCGATGACGGCGCGCGCCGCGGTCGCCGGCTGGGTGACGCTGGCGATATGCGGGGTCAAGATGATCTTCGGATGCGACCAGAATGGATGGCCCGCGGGCAGCGGCTCGGGATCGGTGACGTCGATCATCGCCGCCGAAAGCTGGCCGCTGTCGAGCGCGGCGACTAGCGCTTCGTGATCGAGCTGCGGCCCCCGGCTGGTGTGGATCAGTGCTGCGCCTTCAGGCAGTTTCGCAAACAGCCCGGTATTGAGGAACCCGCGCGTCTCCTCGGTCAGTGGCAGCAGGCAGACCAGTATGTCGCTGGCCGCGAGCATCTCCTCCAGTCCGGGCTCGCCATGATGGCAGGCCACGCCCTCGATGTGTCGCGGTGAGCGGCTCCAGCCGGCAAGCGGAAAGCCGAAGGGTTCAAGCCGGTCGAGGACCGACTGGCCGAGCTGTCCGAGACCGAGCACGCCGACCCGGCGCGACCCGGCCTGGGGCTGCGCGATATCGCGCCACTCGCCGGCGCGCTGCTGCGCCAGATAGGCGGGCAAGTTACGGTGGAGTGCCAGCACGCCGAGCGTCACATATTCCTGCATCATGCGCACGATGCCTTCCTCGATCATGCGCACGACCTTCACCGTCGCGGGCACCGCATCGAAGCGGAACTGGTCGACGCCTGCGCCGATGGAAAACAGGATTTCAAGGTTGCGGTAGCGAGCGAGGTTTTCCGGCACCGTCCAGGTGATGAGGTAGCGCACCGCGTCCGGATCAACCGTCGCGGCATCCATGGCGAAGCGGAGGTCCGGCAATTCCTTCGCGAAGGCCTCGGCGAAGATCGCGCCGCGCCGCGCATCGGAGTTGAACAGGAAGGTCATTCCGGTTGCTCCTTCAGGCCGTGCAACGCCTGCCGAGCGCCTCGATCATCCGCTGGCTGGCGACGAGTTCGCTGGCGAGGATGTACTCGTCCGGCTTGTGGGCGCGGGCGATATCGCCGGGGCCGCAGATGATCGCATCGAGCCCGGCGGCCTGGTAAAGCCCGGCCTCCGTGCCGTAGCTGACGGCAGCCAAAGGCGTTTCACCGGTCAGTTCGCCCAGCAGTGCCGCCAATGGCGCGTCCTGCTGCAGTGACAGCGCCGGATAAGCGCTCACCGGTGTCCACTCGACAACATAGCCTTGCGCGGCAAGCGCTTCGGCTCTTGCCTTGACCGGCGCGAGCAGGCCAGCCGGATCAATTGTGGGCACGGCGCGCGCCTCCAGGTCCAATGTGCAGGTATCAGGGATGATGTTGACAGACTGGCCGCCTGCGATCACGCCCGCCTGCAGCGAGGAATAGGCGGGCTCGAAGGCAGGATCGGACGGACCGTGCGTCAGCCTTCCGGCCTCGCTGACGGCGGCGCTGAGGACATCGGCCATGGCATGGATAGCGTTGAGGCCTAGATCGGGGCGAGAGGAATGGCCGGAGCGGCCATGGATTGTCATGCGGGCAGCCGCCTTGCCCTTGTGGCCGCGCACGGCGCGCATGCCGCTCGGCTCGCCGACGATGACGCCAAGCGGCTTGGCGCAAAGTTCGGGAAGCTGGTCGATCAGATGCGGCACGCCACGGCACCCGATCTCCTCGTCATACGAGAAGGCGAGGTGGATCGGTTTGGTGAGGCGCAGCCCGGCCAACGTGGACACAGCCGCAAGCGCGGCGGCCAGGAATCCCTTCATGTCCGTCGTGCCGCGTCCATAGAGCCGTTCGCCTTCCCGACGCAGCGCGAAAGGGGACGAGCTCCATTGCGGCTCGGCGGCGGGGACGACGTCCATGTGGCCGGAGAGGATATAGCCCGGAACATCGGCGGGGCCGATCGTCGCGAAAAGATTGGAACGGTCGCCTTCCGGGCCCGGAAACAGGGTGACCTTTGCGCCGTGTTCGCCCAGATAAGTCTGGATCCAGCCCGCTATGTCGCCGTTAGGCTTGCCGGCGACCGACGGAAAGGCGACCAGACGGTCGAGCATGTCGAAGACGTCCATTCCAGCCCTCAAGGCGTTTTCGGGTTTGCGGGTCCGGTTCCGCAGGCCATAACTGCAGAATTGCCACAGAGCATGGGCGCGTTTCTTCGCGATTGCGTGCCGAAAGCGGAAGTGTTTCAGTCGAATCTTGCGTTGGCGGGCGGCATTCGAGCAAATCGTATCGGTCTTGTTGTTTAGCGTTGGCAGGGCAGGGGGCGTTGAATGTCACCCGTCAGGCAATCTTTCAGAGGCAAGGAATTGAAGCCGTCCGAAAGCTTGAAAATAGATGCCTTCTCGATGCGCATCGCCGACATCGAAGGTGTTGAGCTGGACCGTTTGCATGCGCTCTCGCTGTCGGTGGGGTGGCCGCATCGAGCCGAGGACTGGCAATTCCTGCGCGAAACGGGGCACGGTTTCGTGGCGCTCGATGAGATTGGTCGCGTTCTCGGTTCGGCAATGTGGTTCGAGCACGGCCCCGATTTTGCAACCGTGGGCATGGTGATCACCTCGCCGCGATTGCAGACCCTAGGGGCCGCGCAATGGCTGATGCAGCGCGTTTTCGACAAGATCCCCCAGCGCGACTTGCGCCTCAACGCGACCCGCGCCGCGCGACGGCTCTATCTTTCGCTCGACTTCCAGCCGGAGAAGACCGTCTACCAATGCCAGGGCATCGCCCGCGTGCCGACGACGGAGAGCCCAGCCGAGGCGCCAGGCGACATCCGGATTTTGGACGCAAGCGATATTCCGGCGACGATCGCGCTCGACGCCGCGGGCTTTGGCGTGAAGCGGCCGGCACTCATTGAAAGGCTCTTTGCGCATTCGGTCGGCTACGGGCTTTTCGACGGAAACAAGCTGACCGCTTTCGCGCTCTGCCGGCCCTTCGGGCGCGGCCATGTCGTGGGGCCGGTCGTGGCCGAAAGCGATGCCGACGCCGTGGCGATCCTCCGGCCGCACGTAGCCGACCATTCGGGGACTTTCCTTCGTGTCGACACCCACATGGACAGTGGCGAGTTCGCCGCCTTTCTCTCGCATGCCGCAATGCCGGTCTTCGACACGGTGCTGACCATGTCGTTGGGCAAACGCCTCGCCGATTTTGCCGCCCGCGGCGAGGCTAGTCCGAAGACTTATGCTCTAGCGAGCCAAACTCTCGGGTAGGTTTGTTCTCGACTTGGGGCCGGTTTTAGCCCTTGCAATCGAACGTCCAAATATGGACATCTCGCGCCAGAACCTGCCAGTCCACTTTCGGCCCCACACCACTCGCGTTCATACCAGGTCAACAAAGCAATCAGTGCCGCTTTCTTGGGAGGTGAGGGCTGACACCAATTGGATTGAATTAGCCCTCCTCTGTGATCGTTGGGTTCGCCAGACCATACGAGAGAATACGAAGGAAACGGGTTGGCGAACCAGCCGCTAACGTATTGATTTTGTGTCGAAAACGATGACCCTCCGGGCCCACCATTATCGTTATTTATCAACGCGTTATAAGGCGGTTCACCAATAGGCTCGCCAAGCATCGGCTTGCGCGTCACAAGACGCACGACTCGATCCATGCCCTGGACCGCCAGCCGAACCTGCGACGCCTCGCGGGAGTAGAGCTCCGCATAATCGATGTCGTCGTGCCCCAGTACGTCCATGAGCTGCCGGGTCGAGGCCTCGATCTACGGAGACACGCTGAACCACCGGATGAAGATCGTGCGCTATCCGGGCCGCGATCAGACCGGGGACGACCAGGGCGTCGGCGCGCACAAGGATGGCGGGTTCCTGACCCTGCTGCTCCAGGACGAAAAGGGGCTTCAGGTGGACTATGGCGGGAGCTGGATCGACGCCGATCCGATCCCCGGCACGTTCGTCGTCAACATTGGCGAATTGCTGGAACTCGCCTCCAACGGCCATCTGCGCGCGACGGTTCATCGTGTCGTTACCCCGCAAGCCGGCGTCGAGCGCTATTCCGTGCCCTTCTTCTTCAGCGCCCGGCTCGATGCCGAGATACCGCTGCTCGGCTTGCCCGCCGAGCTCGCCATCGAGGTGCGCGGCCCAGCCAGCGATCCCGACAATCCGCTGTTTCGCAATGTCGGAGCCAATGCGCTGAAGAGCCGCCTGCGCTCGCATCCCGATGTCGCGTAGCGCCACTATGCCGACATTCTCAATTCGGCCGCTGCCTGACGGGTCACCGCACCACTACATCGCGGCGATCTCGGGCATGCCGGTCCGCCTCAAGCGTCTGCCGCGACGAGCGCCGCGGCAAACGCTCCGCCTACCGCGATGGACGCAGCCGGCGGGCGGCCCCACGTCCTCGCGTTATCGCGGATCATTGATCGATCCATACGTCCGCGAAGTTCTCGTTCAGTCCGCCAGCGCCGATCGTGTGGTCGTGGACCCTCTTGTTGAAGATGGTGAACTGGTTGAGCGTGAGCAGTGTGATGTCGGGCACCTCGTCGACGACGAGCCGCTGGAAGGTGAGGAAGTATTCCTTGCGCTTGGCCTCGTCGAGCTCGACCGCTGCCGCCTCGAGCGCGGCATCCGCCGCCGGGTTGCTCCAGCCTGAGCCGTTCGAGAACGGCACGCCCTGCTTGAAATTCTTCGACCAGTAGAGACGCTGGACGCCGAGCGTGGGGTCGAACAGGTTGCTCATCGAGTTGTTGGTGAAGTCGAACTGGCGGTCCGTGTAGACGCGCTTGATGTAGGTCGCGAAATCCTGGCTGCGAATCGTGATGTCGATGCCGACCTTGCGCAGCGCTTGCGCCAGATAGTCGGCGGTGCGCTTGTAGCTGTCGCCATAGGGCAGGTAGTCGTGGTCGAGGTGGAAACGGATGCCGTCGGCGCCACGCTTGAATCCCGCCTCGTCGAGGAGTTGCTCGGCCTTCGCGGGGTTGTACTCGTAGACTGTCGTGTTTGCGTCGAAGTACTGCGTCAGCAGCGGACTGATCGGCGTCGGCGAGATGATGCCATAGCCATAATAGACCGTGTTGAGGATGAGGTTGCGATCGATGGCGTGGGCGATCGCCCGGCGCACGCGCAGGTCCTTCAGGTATTTGTTCGAGAGGTTGAACTCGATGCGGGTAACTGAGGGGCCGTAATTGTAGCCCTTCGTCTCGAAGCCCAACTGCGGAAGTGCCTTCAGCCGCTCGATCTCGCTGAGCGGGACAGGCGTTTCGCCGCCGATATCGACCTCGCCGGTCTCGAACGCGGCCGTGCGGGCAGCGGCGTCGGGGACGAACTTCACGATCAGCTTGTCGACATAGGGCTTCGGCTTGTCCCAGTAGTTCGGGTTGCGTTCGTAAAGGATGTAGCTGCCGCGCACCCATTCCTTGAACACGAACGGACCGGTCCCGATCGGCGCCGACGTCGCCGGATTCGTTGCGGGGTCGCTGTCTCCGTAGATGTGTTTGGGCACGATCGGTGATTCCGAAGCCGCAAAAGCCTTAAGCAGATAGGGTGCAGGCTTGCTGAGCATGATGACTGCAGTCAGCGGGTCGGGTGTCTCGACCGCGGTCACGTTCTTGAATGTGCCGCGTCCGCGCGGATGGTACTGCTGCAGAAGCTTGATCGAGTGAGCGACGTCCGCCGATGTGAAGTCCACGCCGTCATGCCATTTGACGCCGGCGCGCAGCTTGAAGGTGTAGCGCAGCCCGTCGTCGCTTACCGACCATTCGGTGGCGAGCTGCGGGACCGGATTCAGATTCTCGTCGTATGCGAGCAGCCCCTCGGTCACCTTTGCGGTCACCTTTTGGGTGGGGCCGGCCGTGTGTGCGATGCCGACCAGCGCCGGCGGCTCGGGTTCGACCAGGAAGGTCAGCGTACCGCCGTGTCTCGGCTCCGCCAGAGCCAAGGCGGAATCGAATGAGAGTAAAACCGTTGCGATCGCAACGATTACTGAGCGGAGCGTCTTCATCAGCGGTCCTCGCTTAGCCTGCCATTGTCGGCGCCGCGGCTGACCTTTTGGTCGCCGGACAGCAAACCTTCGAGAATACGCGGGTGGTGCGGGCGCGAACTCAAGAAAGAAATTCTCGCCGCAACGCGAAGCAGACATTTCTGGACTGTCGCGCCGCGGCGGCTGAGGGTGGCGGCCACCCAGCAGCAGACCGGTGGACGAGAATGGCTTTGCCTAGGAAGAGAAATCGCGATGCAGACCCGGATCGCGAGGCTCGGGAAACGCTCAGGCTGATCGGCCCGGATCCGGCGAGTTGGGTTCCGGATCGAGCGGGCATCGACCACAACGTGGCGATAATAGGCGGTGGCCAGACCGGCGCGACCTTCGCCTTCGCGCTGCGGCGCGCCGGGATCGGCAAGGTGACCGTCATCGACGCCGCCGAGGATGGCAAGGCCGGCATCTGGCTCACCCATGCCCGGATGAACCGGCTGAGGACGCCGAAGAGCCTGCCCGGACCGGAGCTCGGCCTGCCTGGCCTCAGCTTCCAGTCCTGGTACGAGGGACGACACGGTGCCGAGGCCTATGCTGCCTTCGACCGCATCGCACGCACCGACTGGGCGAAATATCTGAAATGGTATCGCGAGTTCCTCGGGATCGAGGTCCGCTACCGGACCAGGCTTGTCCGCGTCGATCCCGCCGCCGATCATCTCGAGCTGCACCTCGAAACCGGCGACGGCGCGACTGTCGTCGAGACGACGCGCAAGGTAATACTGGCAAACGGATTCGGCGGCAGCGGCGGCGCGATCGTCCCGCCCGTGTTGGCGAGGTTGCCGACCGAGCTGGTCGCTCACACCTCGCG
>NZ_RZSL01000144.1:0-12414 GCF_003997355.1 Mesorhizobium sp. M1E.F.Ca.ET.041.01.1.1
CCCTCGAATTTTAAACAGGGGGGCCGGCGATCCCCCGGCCCCCTCCTGCCACTGTCTCGTTGCGGCTGCCTTCACAGTTGCCTCTATGACCGCGTTGACATGGGCGGCCTCTGCAAAACTCGGCGAAGCCGAGGTGTTATTTTTCTGAATTGCCTCGACGAGGCGGCGGGCCGTGATCACGAACGCCTCTCCGTAGCCGAGGCCTTGGCCCTGGGCATACCAGAATGGCTCGGCTTCTGGGTGGATGCCGCCAATCATGATGCGACGGAAGCCGCTGCGGTCCTTCTGCTCCGCCTCGGTATAGAGATGGATTTCGTTGTTGCGTTCCCAACTGAACGACAGAGTCCCCCTGGAGCCGATCAGGGTGAAGGCCAGGTCACTCTTGTGGCCGGTTGCCGCCCACGATGAGTGGATCGAGCCCGTTGCTCCCGACCTGAATTCCACCAGCGTGGTCATCATGTCGTCGACGGTGACGTCGCGCATTGCCGCTCCGTCAGCCCGCTGCGGAAAATATGTTCGCGATGATGCCGCAACGCGGGCAACGGGACCTACAAGCGCGACCGCAATATCGGAAATGTGGGAACCGAGATCCCCGCCAGCGCCGGCGCCGGCCCGCGCGCTGTCAAACCGCCACGCATAGGGCAGGTCCGGTGCGTTGGCGTAGTCCTGGAAGAAATGCCCTTCGAAGTGGCGCAGCTCACCGAGTTCGCCGTCATCGACCAGCTTCCTGGCAAACTGGACCGCGGGCCAGCAGCGGTAAACGAAGTTCACCATGTTGACCTTGCCAGACCGGCTGGCAGCCTCTGCCATGCGCCATGCGGAGGCAGCCGAACTGGCGAGCGGCTTTTCACAGAAGACATGTTTGTCGTTGGCAAAGGCGTCGCAGGCGATCTCCTCATGGCTGTCGTTGGGGGTTATGATGACCACGACGTCTATGTCATCGGCCCGAGTAATTCGCTTCCAGTCTGTAGTTGCTTCGGCCCATCCCCATCGGCGTGCGCTCTCTTCCGCAAGACGGGCATTTATGTCGGCAAGTCGGATCATTTCGATCCGCGGCATGTCCGGCCAGAGGAAGCTTTCAAGGTTGCGGAGCGCCAAGCTGTGGGTCTTGGCCATGTAACCCGACCCGACAATACCAAATCTCAAACGTTGCACGTGCTGCTCTCCTGGGCTGCTCTTGATCTTTCTACCGGATGGATCGGCCGCCATCGACGGGGATGGCGAGGCCTGTCATGAAGCTGGCGTCGTCGCTTGCAAGGAATGCGATCACCGAGGCCACCTCCTCGGGCCTGCCGACCCGGCCGATGGGATGCTTCGACACAACCGCCCGGGTGGCCGCATCCGGATCCTGTGCAGCCCCCAGCCAGGAGGTCACCATGCGCGTGCCGATGGCTGCCGGGCAGACCGCATTCACACGGATCCGGTCGCGTGCCAGATCAAGCGCCAGCGATGCCGTCAGGGTGGTTATCCCGCTCTTCGAGGCGCTATAGGCGACCATATTCTCGGTACCGCGAATACCGGTGATCGAACCGACATTGACGATGGCGCCGCCTCCGGCCGCTCTCAACTGCGGGACCGCCGCGCGGCAACCGAGGAATACGCTGGTCAGATTGGTTTCGATCATCTCGTGCCAGAGTTCGAGGCTGGTCTCCTCGACACCTCCGCTTGCCCGTGCCCCTGCATTGTTGACCAGTACATCCAGACGGCCGAAGCGCTCGACTACTCTGGCAATGGCCTGCTGCCACGCATCGGATGATGTGACGTCGAGGTGGACCGAAAAAGCTCCGTCTACATCGACCGAAGACGGTTCACGCCGGTGCGCGGCCGCCACTTCGCCGCCTTCACTCCGGATCCGGCGTATGGTTTCCAGCCCGATGCCCGTCGATGCACCGGTCACCATCACAACCTTACCGTCGAAGCGCTTCACCGGATCGTTTTGCATAGCATTTCAATTTCCATCTTCTCTTGTCCCGGTTTTTGCCCTAGAAGCGGGCATATGGCTTTATCAGGCCGGCAGGACAGTCACACTCAGAACCCAAAATGCATAGCTAGTCAAGATTCAGGAGCGCAGAAAAATGGTTGAGACAGTTTCACTTACCGCTGCGCAGGCGGTCGTCCGTTTCCTCAAGTCGCAGTTTTCGGACTATGACGGGCTGCAGGAGCGCCTGATCGGCGGCATGTTCGGCATCTTCGGACACGGCAACGTTGCCGGAATGGGCGAGGCGCTGGAGGAGTATGGCGACGGGCTGCCGTTCTACCAGGCAAAGAACGAGCAGGCGATGGTTCATGCAGCAATGGGCTACGCCAAGGCAAAGAACAGGCGCGCCACCCTCGCATGTTCTGCCTCGATTGGCCCAGGCTCCACCAACATGCTCACGGGGGCTGCGACGGCCACGGTCAGCCGGGTTCCCGTGCTGCTGCTTCCTTCCGACATCTTCGCGCACCGCAGGCCAGGAACTGTCCTTCAACTTCTTGAGCATCCGCTTGAGGCGGACCTGTCTGTCAATGATGCGTTCCGCCCTCTCTCCCGGTTCTTCGACAGGATCTCGCGTCCTGAACAGCTGTTGACAGCGCTGCCGGAGGCCATGCGTATCCTCGTCGATCAGGCACAAACCGGAGCTGTCACCATCTCGCTTCCCCAGGATGTCCAGGGCGAGGCGTTTTCCTATCCGGCAGGGTTCTTCGAAAAACGCGTATGGCGGATTCGCCGGGCAAGCCCGAATGCAGACGAGATCGCACGTGCAGCGGACATGATTTCGCACTCCAGCCGGCCTCTGATCGTTGCCGGCGGAGGCGTCCGGTATGCCGCGGCTGAGGCCGAACTCGTGGCATTCTGCAACCGCTTCGGCATCCCGGTCATGGAAACATTCGCTGGCAAGGGAGTGTCGCAGGGCGCGTCGCTGCTTCTGGGAGGCGGCGGCACCACAGGAACGGCCGCGGCCGCAAGGATTGGTGAGAAAGCCGATCTTGTGATTGCGGTGGGTACACGGCTGACAGATTTTACGACCGCCTCGCGATCGCATTTCAACAGCGGGACCCGCTATCTTTCACTCAACGTCAATGCACAGGATGCCTACAAGCTTGGCGCCGAGCCCATCGTCGCGGACGCCAAGCTCGCCCTTGAAGCACTTAGCAAGGCGCTGACAGCCAAGGGCTATGCTACCTCCGACAGCTTTCGAAGCGAGGTTCGCGGTTCGGTCGATACGTGGCTTGAGCAGTACAGGGCGTCGATCTCGCATGAGCAGGGGGCACCTCTCAGGCAGGGGACGATTATTGCCAAAATCAACCAGGCGGCTGTCAGGGGAGACGTTGTCATTGCCGCGGCGGGCACGCCACCGGGCGAGATCATGAAAGCCTGGGACAATTCGGCGGGCAGCGAGTGCTTCATCGAGTTCGGCTTTTCGTGCATGGGTCATGAGATACCCGCAGGGCTGGGTGTCGCGATCGCACGCGAAAACAGGGGCACCGTGTTCGTTGTCATCGGAGACGGCACCTACCTGATGGGGCCGACCGAACTGGTGACGGCAGTGCAGGAGGGGGCCAGGATGATCGCGGTCGTCATCGAGAACTGGGGGTTCCAGTGCATCAGGGCGCTCCAGCAGGACTCCACAGGAGCGGACAATTTCGGCAATGAGTTCCGCCGGCGTTCGGCCGAAGGGCGCCAGCCCGACGGCGACTATCTCGACGTCGACTATGCTGCAAACGCGCGATCGATGGGCTGCGCGGTATTTTCAGCTTCCGATCCCGATGGCCTTGCCGAAGCGCTCGCCCAGGCCAGGACTGTCGATGGTCCCGCAGTGATTGTCGTCAAGGCCGAGAAACGGGGCGGTTCGCTCGGAGCCGGTCTGTGGTGGGAGGTCGGCGTCGCCGAAGTTTCCGGCCTGGAACGGGTGCGTGAGGCACGCAGGCGCTACGAGACGGGGCGCGCCAGGCAAAAGACGCTGGTCTGACCGGAGGAAAGCCGATGTACCAGCCGACAGAAGTGCTGCCGGTCCAGATGGAGCTTGGCGAGTGCCCGCTGTGGGACCACCGCAGCAACCGTCTCTACTGGGTAGATATTATACGCTGCACGCTTTTCGAGCTTGACTGGACGTCCCGTGCGATGCGCACCTGGCCGCTGCCAGCATTGGGCGGCGGTCTGGCGCTGCTCGGCAGTGATGAAATCTTGGTCGCGGCCCAGACTGGCCTTTTCCGCTTCAGCCCTGCCAGCGGACAATATCAGTACCTTCTGCATCCTGAAACGGGCATGCCAGCAAACCGGCTGAACGAAGGGAAGGCTGACCCGGCGGGCAATTTCTGGATCGGGTCCATGTCAACGCTCGGCCGCAGGCCGGAAGGCAGCCTCTACCGGGTCTCGCCAGCCGGCGAGATCAGCCGGCCGCTGTCAGGAGTTCACGTTCCCAACGCGCTGGTCTTCCTTCCCGGGAACGAGGTGATTTTTACCGACAGTCATCTGAAGGTGATCTGGCGTTATCATCTCGATCTGCAGAGCGGCGAGCTTGCAGGGCGGGAGATGTTTGCCGACGATACCGGACTGGAATCGATCCCCGATGGCGCCGTTGCCGACAGCGACGGCAACATCTGGAACGCCAAGTTCGGGGGCGGGCGGATCTCTGTCTACGATCCGGAAGGGCGTCGTCTGCATGAAGTGGCATTGCCAGCCACGCAGGTGACGTCGTGCGCATTCTGCGGGCCCGATCTCGATTACCTTGCGGTGACAACCGCCAAGCGGCTGCTTGGTGATGAACAGAGACGCTCCCAGACCGAAGCCGGCAACCTGTTCATCTTCAGGCCGGACGCAAGGGGTCTGCAGGAACCGGTGAGTCTGATTTGAAGCGAGCCGCGGCTACGAGACTTCGGCCTGCACCGGGATCGATCGTGGCAGTCGTCTAGCGGATGCCCCGCCTCACGCCGTCCTCGGCTGCGTCGACATTGGACGCATCGACAATGGCCGGGCCAGTGTAGATGTCGTCGGCCATGGTGAATCCCTGCGCCACATGCAGCCACATCTGCTGCACCGACAGATAACCTTGCAGATATTGCTGGCTGTCGATCGTGGCGATGATGTCGCCCGATCGGATGCCATCAATCTGCGGCTGGGCAACGTCGAATGTCATATGTGCCCACTGACGTTCGCGAGGTACCAGCTTGCGGGCGTCGATGACAGCCTGTGCTCCGGGAGGACCAAGCGTGAGCACGGCATCTACCTCGGAGTTTTCGGTCAGGTATTCCGCGACTGCCTTCGCGCAGGCTTCGGCGTCGCCGCCAGGGACGCGCAGCCGGTCTGACTTGAGGCCCTTTGATGAGAAAGCCTGTTCGAAACCGCGATAGCGGTCGGAGTGGCAGATGTGATCATGCAGATAGTGATCCACGCACATTCCACTTTTCGGTGAGACCTTTCCGATGAGGTAGTTGCCCGCCAGACGGCCTGCATTGGTATCGTCACCGCCGATGTAAAACAGGTAGGGAATGCGTTCGCCTGCAGGCCGCGGGTCCCTGGCGTTGATTGCTATGACCGGTATGCCGCGCTGGATGGCCGCACGAAGTGGTGCGTCGACCGCCTCCACGCGCGGGATGGTGGATATGATTCCGTCCGGCTGTGCGTGCATGGCTCCCTCGATAAGGCCCGCCTGAATCTCAGGCGAGAATTTGCCAGGTCGCAGGTGCTCCACATCGACGTCGTATCGCTCTGCCGCGTCCAGAAGTCCCCTACGGAAGACATCCCAGAACACGTCTCCGAGGATATCGTGGGTGATCGCGTAGAATTTCAGACGCCTGGGCCGCATGGGAATATCACCAGATTTGCATAGCTATTCATCTGTCTCCGTGCTACATGCTTGCCAGTCGAAGATCAATCGAAAAGTTGCCCATGCGCAAGTACCGGATTGTCATTGTTGGAACAGGACGGATAGCCTCCGTCCACGCCCGCTCCGTTCACCGAAGCCCGTCGCTGGAGCTCGCGGGCTTCGTTGACGCCCTTCCTCCGGGCAGCCTGCCGTCAGACTGGGGCGTACCCTGTTTTCCCACCCTGGGTGAGGCCGTTGGGGCGGCAGTGCCAGACGCCATCGTCATCGCGTCGCCGACAGACACGCATGTCAGCTATCTTGCTATGGCCGTCGATCTCGGTCTGCCGGCGCTGTGCGAAAAGCCCGTTGCCCGCGATCGACGTTCTATCGAGGCAGCAATCGACCTTGTGGGCAGATCCGGGCTTCCGGTCATCCTAGGACTTCACAGGCGTTTCGATCCGATGCGGCGCGAGGTCCAGAGCCGGATAGCAGCGGGCGGCATCGGCAAGACAGAGCACATACTGCAGCTCAGCCGTGACGTCTCTCTTCCGGATCGTGGCGTAACCGCACATCAGGGCGGCATCGTCGCAGACATGGTCGTTCATGACCTGGATGAACTGCTTTGGCTCGTTGGACGCCAGCCCGACCGCGTTCACGCCCGCCTGGATAGGAATGTTGACGCGGGCCTGGCCGAGATCGCTGATCATGACACGGTGTCGCTTCAGCTGGAGTGGAACGACGGGCCAGTCGCCCATGTTTCAGCCACCAGGCGGGCAGTACATGGATTTGAGCAGCGGCTTGAGGTCTTTGGATCGGCCGGTCGTCTGGTTTGCGATGATCCCAGAATCAGTTGCGTGCGCCTGGATTCAGCGCGGGGAACACACCTCGATCGTCGCCATGCCGGCTTTGCGGAGCGTTATCGCGATGCTTACCAGGCGGAGATCGATCATCTCGCCGACCTTTTGAGATCTGGCGGCGATCCGTACTGCACCCTTGAGAACGGTCTGAAAGCCTTCGATCTTGTGGAGCGTGTGATCCATGCGGCGCAATAAAGGAGCCTCTCGGCGCAGGTCTGCGGGAGGCCTGATGTGGGAACCGGGGCGTCACATTGACCGTGACATTGTCGATGACCGGCAATGCCGCTAACCTGTCTGTCTGTGCATTGCAATTCAGGGCGGAGACAGGCGTGCGGCAAGACAATGAAAACGGCAGGAAGCAGCCGGCGCTAATTGATACCACCACCGGCCCGGATGGCGGGGGCAGGCTCCAGCCGTCGTCGATCGACGTGGCCCGTCTTGCCGGGGTGTCGCAGTCAGCAGTGTCGCGCGCCTTTACTCCTGGCGCCAGCGTCAGCAAGAAGACGCGGGAGAAAGTTATCGCGGCGGCGCGCGAACTTGGGTACCAGCCGAGCATCCTCCCGCGCATCCTGGTCACGCACCGCTCGCATCTTGTCGCCATCGTCATTGGCGGAATGTACAATCCTTACTATGCCAAGATATTTGAGCAGTTCACGCGCCAGTTCCAGGCGCAGGGCTATCAGGTTCTGGTGTTTTTCGTTGATCACAACGAGTACTTCGACGCAGCAATCCCCCTCATAATGCGCTATCGCGTCGACGGGATCATTTCGGCGCTTTCGATCATGTCCAGGGAGGCCGCGGATGAATGCGCACAGATGCGCATCCCGGTTGTCCTGCTGAACGGGCGGCAGCAGAACAAATGGGTTTCCGCCGTATGCTGCGACAATGTCGAGGGCGGCAGGGCTGTTGCAAATCTGCTGTTTCAGAAGGGTGGAACACGCTTCGCATATATCGCCGGCAACGAGACACTCGCCAATACCGATCGCGAGCAGGGGTTTATCGGACGGCTCAAAGAACTCGGCGTCGAGGACGTCGAGATCGCGAAAGGAAATTTCCACTACGAGGGCGGCTATGAAGCAGCCCGTATCTTGTTCGCTGCATCGAATCGGCCTGACGCGGTGTTCTGCGCAAACGACCTTACTGCCATCGGTGCGATGGAATGTGCCCGGGCCGAATATGGGCTGCGAATCCCCGAAGACGTCATGATTGCAGGCTTCGATGATGCGACATTTTCCAGCTGGCCCTCCTATTCATTGACGACGGTTCGCCAGAACGGGCCGGAAATGGTCGACGCGGCCATCGCCGCGCTCAAGCAGCGATGGCAGGAAGGGACCGCCAGTGGCGGCAGGTTGCGCCTTGTGCCCGGGACGCTTTGCGAACGCAAGTCAACCGACCGTCAGATCGGCTCCTGACGGATTCAGCTTTTTCCGTTTTCGCCCCGGACGTCACTGTACCTGCCGGATATTGCGCCCGTTCAACGTTTCGACTTGACTTTGCATAGCTATGCATTTTATGACTTCTGACGCCGGTTCTGATCGGGTCCGGCGGGCAAAAGTGCAAAAACAGGATTTCTGGATGGCCGGGTCTGACCACATTGGCATTGGCATGATCGGCTATGCCTTCATGGGCAAGTCGCACACGCTGGGCTATCGCGATGTACCTCTCATTGCCCCTGAGGGCGTGCCGCGCCCGAGACTGGTGTCGATTTATGGGCGCGACGCGCAAAAGCTCGAGACAGCGCGAGGTCAACTGGGCTGGGAGCAGGGCGTTACGGACTGGCGCGAGATTGTCTCCGACGACAGGATCCAGTTGCTCGACAATTCAGGCCCGAATGCACTTCATGTAGAGCCGACAATCGCGGCGGCACGAGCTGGCAAGCACGTATTTTGCGAAAAGCCGCTCGGGCCTACGGCAAACGATGCATTTGCAATGTGGGATGCGGCCCACAGGGCGGGCGTCAAACACATGTGCGCCTATAATTATCGCTTCTTTCCGGCACTGCAGCTCGCGCGACAGATCATCCAGTCTGGCGAGATTGGTGAAATCCAGCACTACCGGTCGCAGTTCCTCGTGTCGTCATCACTGGGGGAGAAGCGCCAGAAGAGCTGGCGTGACGACATCCAGGCCGCAGGTGCGGGAGCGCTGGGTGATCTTGGCGCCCACCACATTGACGTTTCCCGTTTCCTCATGGGAGCAGATCCCGTCAGCGTCCAGGCTGTAACGCGTATCAAAGTCGGAAGCGCAGACGATGGTACCCGTATCGAGACGGACGACCAGTTCGCGGCACTGTTCGATTACGATAACGGTGCACTCGGTGTCGTTGAAGCATCCCGCGTCGCTGGCGGTCATCTCGTTACGAGCAGGATAGAGGTTGACGGCTCGAAGGGGTCGATAGCGTTTTCGATGCAGCGTCTCAACGAGCTGCGTGTAGCAGGGGCCGACAAGGCCTTCCGCACGATTCCTGTCATAAGAAATTCTGATCCCTACCAGTCAAGCTGGTTTCCGCCCGGACATCCGCTTGGCTGGGTGGATACGTTCAGTCACGAAGCGGTCCACATTCTTGGTGCCATCGCAGGACTGCATGACGTTGAACCGATCGGCGCGACGTTCCGTGACGGCTACTATTGCTCCGAAATCATTGATGCCGCGATCAGGGCGGCCAGTCTCGGGCAGCGTGTCGGTATTTCCTACCGCCGCCTGAACGACTGAAGAGGCAATCCGATGCATATCTTCGTGAGTTGGCCCGGTTTCGACCGCGACGGCATTTCAACCGGAAGACGTCTCGTCGATGCCGGCCATGAGCTGGTGCTGGCACCAAAGCTTGGCAACCGGACACCTGACGAGCTGGTGCGACTGGCTGCAGGCTGCGCCGGCGCGATCGTCAGCACAGATCCCTTCACCGCCGAGGTGCTGGGTGCGCTTCCGGACCTGCGTGTGATCGCCCGGGTGGGTGTCGGCTTTGACTCTATCGACCGCGCCATGGCTGACGAGCTTGGCATTGCCATCTCGATCACGCCGGGCATGAACGCCGAGACGGTGGCAGACCACACGCTGGCACTCATCCTTTCGGCGGTGCGCAAGATTCCGCAGCAGGACAGCTCGGTCAAGGCGGGGCGCTGGGACCGCGTCGGTCCACTGACGCCGGGCGAATTGCCTGGCAAGACCGTTGGACTTGTAGGCGCAGGCACCATAGGACGCGCCGTGGCGCGCCGGCTTCACGGTTTTGGAGTTGACCTCTGCTTTTTTGACGCCCAGGTCGACGCGCTTTCCGGAGCTGAAAAAGTCGGCAGTCTCGCAGAGCTGCTCGGTCGCTCAGACATCGTCAGTCTCCACGTCCCCCTTGTTGCAGAAACCACCAGGCTCATTGATGGGGCGGCCATTGCACGGATGAAGCCGACGGCCATTCTGGTCAACACATCCCGCGGTCCCGTCTTGGACCAGCAGGCTGTTTTCCAGGCCCTGCGCGACGGCAGGCTGGGCGGAGCGGCCCTGGACGTTTTCGAAACTGAACCACCGGGCGCCGACGCCCTTCGAGATGTTCCCAATCTGGTCTGCGCCGCACACATGGGCGGCATCAGCTACGAATCGATTGACCGCATGACCGCGTCGGCCACGCAGTCCGTACTCGACGTGCTTGAGGGACGTTTTCCCAACACGGTTGTCAATCGCGAAGCAATCCGAGGACATCGCTGATCATGGATCAGGCTGGTTCATTTCGTTCGCGACTGCGTTCCGGAACGCCACTTGTTGGCACCTGGATAAAGACGCCCAGCCGAATCGTGACGGAAGTGCTTGCGTGCTCGGCACTGGATGTCCTGTGTCTTGATGCTGAACACGCGCCGTTCGATCGTGGCGACCTCGACGGCTCAATTTTTGCTAGCAGCGCTCTCGGCATGCCAGTCCTTGTGCGCCCTGCCGCGACATCGGCTGAGAGTCTGCTCAATTGCCTTGATCTCGGGGCGATCGGAATTGTCGCTCCCCACATCCGTAACGGTGAAGAGGCTGATCGGCTGGTGCAGAGCTCGCTGTTCGGTCCCGGCGGCCGCGGTTACGCAGGTTCAACGCGTGCGGCGGGCTTCACGCGAAAATCGATGGCCGAGCACCGGCAGCGGTCCACCGAAGACACGGTCATCATTGCCCAGATCGAGGATCGGGAAGCACTCGACCGTCTGTCTGACATCATCCGCATCGAACGTCTGGACTGCCTGTTCATCGGCCGGGTTGACCTCACCATCTCGATGGGGGCTGCTTCTCCCAGAGATCCGCAGGTGGTGGAAGCCGTCGAGGAAATCTGCCGGAAGGCGGGCGAGGCCGGGATGCGCACAGGCATGTTCGTCTCGGATCTTGCTGAACTCCCTGGCTGGCTTGCCATGGGGTCGAGTCTTTTCCTGCTTTCGAGTGACCAGACCTTTCTGCAGGAGGGGGCCAGCTCCCTCCGTTCAGCATTCGACGCTTCCGCCTTCCAAGGCGCGACAACAATTTCAGGAGGGCCGAAATCATGAAAGTGGCTTTGATAACCGGCGCATCGCGCGGACTGGGTGCAGTCATGGCACGCTGCATGGCGGCAGAAGGCTGGGCCGTGGCGGTCAACTATGCCTCCGACGAAAAGAGTGTTTCCGAAGTTGTGCGTTCCATCGAGGCAAGCGGGGGGAGGGCCTTTGCTGCACGCTTCAGCGTCGTGGACAGCGACCAGCTGCGCGATGGCCTGGACCAGATACGCAACGCCTTGGGGCCGGTTGATCTCATAGTGAACAATGCGACAGGACCACAACCGGAAATGCCCCTGATGGAGCAGTCATGGCGGACGTACCTCGATCAGCTCGAGTTCTTCGTCAAGGCGCCGCTTGAACTTCTCCAGCTGGTGCTGCCGGATTGGCGCGCACGCAAGTCCGGCAGAGTCATCAATATCGGCTCGGAAATTGCCGAGCTTGGGAATCCTTACTTTGGCAACTACGCCTCTGCGAAAGGCGCAATGCTGTCGATGACGAGATCCTGGGCCAAAGAACTTGGCCCTGAGGGGATCACCGTTAATCTGGTGGCGCCGGGCTGGATACCAGTTGAGCGGCATGCCGGCATCCCGCAGTCAAATCGAGACTGGTACCTAGACCGGACGCCACTCGGTCATTTTGGAAAGCCTGAGGATATCGCGGCGATGGTCGTCTTCCTGGCATCCTCGAAAGCAGACTTTATCACAGGTCAGAAGTTCGCGGTGAACGGCGGCCGTACACTCCTTTGAACGTTCAGCAATCCGGAATATCTCTCGGGCCGCTCGGTTTTTCTTTCCAGC
Source organism: Mesorhizobium sp. M1E.F.Ca.ET.041.01.1.1 (assembly GCF_003997355.1). Lineage (NCBI taxonomy): Bacteria > Pseudomonadati > Pseudomonadota > Alphaproteobacteria > Hyphomicrobiales > Phyllobacteriaceae > Mesorhizobium > Mesorhizobium sp. M1E.F.Ca.ET.041.01.1.1. The sequence goes on from NZ_RZSL01000144.1 coordinate 11,931, forward strand.
GGCGCTCGAGAGAACGCCTCGTGTGTAACCGCGGAGGGGAATGGTTTGGGGCTTACCGTATTCGTAGGGAAAGAGATTCTTCCCGGAGAGACCAGGGCCTCGGCTTCACCCGAGACGGTGAAACGGCTGGCGGGCCTTGGCTTCGAGGTGATCGTCGAGAAGGGCGCTGGCCTCGGCTCGCGCATCACCGATCAAGAGTTTGCCGCTGCCGGCGGCACGATCGGAACTGCCGGCGATGCCAAAAAGGCCGACGTGGTGCTGAAAGTGCGCCGGCCGACGGATACCGAGCTGAAGGGCTACAAGTCCGGCGCCGCCGTCATCGCCATCATGGATCCTTACGGCAACGACGCTGCGGTGGCCGCGATGGCCAAGGCCGGCATCACCGCCTTTTCGATGGAATTCATGCCGCGCATCACCCGCGCGCAGGTGATGGACGTGCTCTCCTCGCAGGCCAATCTCGCCGGCTATCAGGCGGTGATCGACG
>NZ_RZSL01000145.1:0-12399 GCF_003997355.1 Mesorhizobium sp. M1E.F.Ca.ET.041.01.1.1
GTCGGTGTAGGCAAGTCCCGCCTTCTCGAGGGCCTTGACCAGCAGGTAGTGGACATTGGAGCCCTTGTTCAGTGCGACCTTCTTGCCCTTCAGATCGGCCACCGTCTTGAGCGGGCTGTCCTTGGGGACCAGGATCGCCTCGGCTTCCGGTGCCGGAGGCTCATAGCCGACATAGACCAGTGGCGCGCCAGCCGCCTGCGCGAAGATCGGCGGCGCCTCGCCAGTCGTGCCGAAGTCGATGGAGCCGACGTTAAGCGCCTCGAGCAGCTGCGGCCCGGCCGGGAACTCGGTCCATTCGACTGTGTATCCCTGCGGCTTGAGCTTCTCCTCGAGCAGCCCCTTCGTCTTCAGCAGAATGAGCGTCCCGTATTTCTGGAAGCCAATCCGGACGACCTTGTCCTCGGCGTGGGCTGCCGCCGCTGCAATACCCAAGGCGATGCCGCCGGCGAGCGTCATCTTTGCGAGATACTGTAGGAACGCTTTCATCAAATCGGACTCCTTCTCCCGGAGGTTCGGTCGAACTCTTGAAATCTATGGGCACGAACGGCGTCGCGCAGTGCGGCGATCCAGGATGCGCCGTCGGAAAAGCTGCCCGGTTCAAAGAGCGTACCGGGGCAGGGAAGTCCCCTCAAAGAAAATTCTACTAATTTGATAGACGAAATCAGAAACAGATTGCCTTTAAGGAGACGCCGCTCCGGAAGGCCCGGCCGTTACAGCTCGGGCAATTTGGCCTCAATCGGTCACACCCGCGGCAACCCCGACGCTTGTCTCGCAAGCAGGGCGCCCGCGAGGCGCTGGCATTGGACACGGATGTCCGGAATCGCCTCGATTTCGAGGAAGGTCCCGCGGGTGAGGGGGCCAACCGCGTACAACAAGTCGTTGCGCCTTCCATTCCGGTTGATCAGTGCGCCGTCGGTCGCGACGGCGAGGCCGATACGAAGCGCATCCGCCCGCGCCATGCCGCCGGCGAGAAGGGATCGGATCAGGGGGTTCGTGCTCTTGTCCGGATCCGCGACAAGGCCGGCGCAGTCATAGATCTGCCCAGCCCGAATCTCCTCAGTGCGTTGGCCGTCTCGGCAATGCAGTCGCACCGAGAAGCCGCCCTCGACGGGTGTCACATCGCGCACCCGGCCCGCAATCACCCGCAATTGTCCCCTCCCAATTGCTTCCGACAGGCGCTCGCTCACCTGAGGTGCCATGCGGTGCCGGTGGATATCCCACCAGGCCTTCAGGTGGCGGAAGAACCTGCGCCTTTGGGTAATCGACCAGCTCTGCCAGATCGATTGGTTGTGTGGCCGCAATCCATCGACGACGTCGCGCCAGTCGCCGCCGCGTGCTTCGGCCGCGCGGACGAGCTGGCGGAACCAAGTCACGAAATGCGCAGGTCCGCAGCCGAGCGGAACCTCGGATCGTTGCAACACGATAGGCTGGTTCTTGCGGTGCACAGCCGGCAGCAATCCGCGGCGCGAGACAGCGACAATCTCGCCGGCAGGCCCGCGAAGCAGCAGCGAGAGGCACGTGTCGACCATGCTGAGGCTGGTGCCGATCACGAGGACTCGATCCGTCCGCTCGGGCAGGGCGGTCCGGCCCGCATCGACCTGTGCGAGCAACGACTGGCCGCGACCGGCGCTTCGGTCGTGCCCGGTCGCCAACACGCATCGTTCGGCCACGATGCTCGATCCGTTCGCCAGGCGCAGCTCTACATATCCGTCGTGCTGCACCAGTTCGACACATTCCTCGTCGATCACGTGCAGCCGTGAACCGCTATCCTCCCGAGGCTCCTTCAGTAGATGCTCCAGATACTCGCCATAGAGGCGGCGCGCAGCGAAATAGGTCGCCGGATCGTCGACCGGAATGCTTCTTGTCTCCAGCCATTGCACGAAATGTCGGGCTTGTCCGCGAAGGCGCTCATGTTCGAAGCGCGGACGTTTAGGAGGTGGTCCGGAAGGTCGGTCGAATAGGCGAGGCCTCGTCCGTCTGGTCATCCCCGGCATGGTCAACCTGGCGATCGGCTTCCTGCTGGCAACGTCACTGCTTGCCGTGATCGGCATCTTCGATCTGCTCAATGCGGCAAAATCATCCGCCTCCGCCCCTCAATGGCTGGGCTTCTACAACGAAGCCTATCTGCTCGCCGCGGTGATCTATTTCGTCTTGTGCTTCGGCGGTTCCCGCTACTGTCTTTGGCTGGAGCGATATCTGCGCGGTACATCCACGCCATAGGAGATGCCGATGCCGATCGGGGCGAACACGCGCGTCGTGCTTGCGGCGAGGCCGCAGGGGCTGCCGAAACCGAGTGACTTCAGGGTCGAAACGGTCGGCCTGCCGGAACCCGCCGACGGGGAACTGCTGCTGCAGATCCTTTATCTCTCGCTCGATCCCTATATGCGCGGGCGCATGGACGCGGCGAAGTCCTATGCCAAGCCGGTCGAGATCGATGGCGTCATGGAGGGCGGCACGGTCGCCCGCGTCGTGCGGTCCCGCCTCGATGGCTTTGCCGACGGCGATGTCGTTCTGTCACATTCGGGATGGCAGAGCTTTGCGATTTCCGACGGCACCGGGCTGCGTAAGCTCGATCCGGAGGCAGCCCCCATCACCACTGCTCTCGGCGTTCTCGGCATGCCCGGCTTCACGGCCTATGCCGGCTTGCTCACCATTGGTCGACCGAAGCCGGGTGAGACCGTCGTGGTGGCGGCCGCACGCGGCGCGGTCGGCTCGGTCGTCGGCCAGATCGCGCGCATCAAGGGCGCTCGGGCGGTCGGTATCGCAGGCGGTCCCGACAAATGCGCGTTCGTGCGCGACGAGCTTGGCTTCGACGCGGTCGTCGATCACCGTGCGAAGGATTTCGAGGCGCAGTTGAAGGCCGCCTGTCCGAACGGCATCGACGTCTATTTCGAGAATGTCGGCGGCCATGTCTGGGACGCCGTGTTTCCGCTGCTCAACGAGTTTGCCCGCGTGCCGGTCTGCGGGCTGATCGCGCAGTACAATGAGTTGCCGGCTTCCGGCGTGGATCGGCTGCCAGGGGTCATGCGCGACGTGTTGCGCCGCAGCCTCACCATCAGGGGCTTCATCCAGCGCGAGTTCGTGGAACAGCGTCCGGCCTTCTACGAGGCGATGGCCGGCTGGATCGCGTCCAGAAAGGTCCGTTACAGGGAAGACATCGTCGATGGGCTGCACAATGCGCCGGATGCATTTCTCGGCCTCCTGCAGGGGCGCAATTTCGGCAAGCTGATCGTGCGCGTCTCGCGCTGACGTCGTCGGGAGGCGCATGGACCCTGGAGAGGGTCGAGCGCGGAGCGCCTTCGGCGATTCGGCAATTTCTTCCGTGATCCCATTGCGCAAAAAAATCGCACCGGAACGAGGGCTGTTCAGAGCAATGGATACTCATTTATCCGCGTTGCAGAGCATGACGGACGGCGCGCGGGGGGCATTTTTCCGCTGTCGCTGACATTTCCTCCGCTGCAGCGGAGGAAAGCGCAGCGTATCCATAATCTGTCGTTGCCTGCGCCGGAATCCGGAGGTTAGAGGTCCGCCATCGACGACCTGCGACGGGCGGGACGTCTTCAACAACCGGAGCAGATCATGAATCCCGCGATGCAGATGCAGCCGATGCCGATGATGAACATGCCGATGATGATGAATGGCATGATGCCGATGATGATGGGCGGCATGCCCATGAACCCCATGATGATGGGCATGATGCCGATGATGGGCATGAACCCGATGATGGGTGGTATGCCGATGCAGGGCATGATGCCCGCCATGATGTGCAAGATGAGCTGCAAGATGACGGCCAACGGCATGGTCTGCGAAATGATGCCGATGGATGACGCCTCCAAGGACATGTTCATGGAGTGCTGCAAGCGCATGATGGCCATGAACGGCGCCGGCATGCCCATGATGATGATGTGCGGCGGCATGATGATGATGGGCCAGATGGCCTGAGCGCATCGCTGCTGAATTTGGAAAGGGGGTCGGCTTGCCGGCCCTTTTTCGTTGTGACTAGCCGATAGCCTCGACGTAGGTCATGACGAGATAGGCGATCGCCTCACTGTCGGTGAGATTCCGGTAGCTGTGCGGCACATCGGCCTCGAACAGAATCCCGTCGCCCTCAGCAAGCACATCGGAAGCGGCCAGCCCCGCTCGAATCTCCAAACGACCCTTAATGAGGATGAGATTTTCGATCGTTCCGGGAGCGTGCGCCTCGGCGTTCTCGGTGTGGCCCGGGGCGAAGCGAAGCTCGTAAAATTCGACCTTGCGCTCGCCGTCGAAGGGAAACAGGGCCCGCGAGGTGAATTTGCCATCCGACGAGGTCAGGATCTTCGCGTGCTCGCGACGCAGCACTACCGTGCCTTGAACTTTCTGGCTGTCGAGCAGCGTCGCGAACGGCACGCCAAGCGCCGTGGCGATTTTCCAGAGCAAGCTGATGCTTGGGGCGCTTCTGCCGGTCTCGATCTGGCTGAGCATAGCTCTGCTGACGCTCGAGAGCTTCGCCAGACGTTCGAGAGAGTGCCCCTGGCGGATCCTCAGCCGGCGCAGATTTCGTCCGAGAATGTGAGGAAGCTCATCCGCAGTATCACCGCTTCCGGCGGTTTCGATAGCGCTCGACAGAGTGTCCGCCACGAAATGTCAATTCGCTTTGGGCGAGGGGCCGACCGCATAGACGGGCATGAACCAGACCGGCACCCAAGCCATCGCCATCATGCCAGGCATCATCAGCGGACCGTCGGCCAGTTGCGTCGATCTCTGCGAATTTCGGGCGACGCGATAGTCGTCCAGGCTGATGACGTTGGCGGACCGCGCGGACATTGTTGTCTTCACCGTGATGTTGCCTTTGCCCATTGAAGCTAGCCGAAGCTGAGGCAGATGACATGCCGCGCAATTCTAATTTTAGGCGGTCAGATAAACGTGCTTGCCATGTTTGGCGGAAGGGCGAGCACGCAAGTGCGCCATGGTTACGGCATGGCTGACGATTGCATCCAGACATTTGCGGAATACTCGATGCTGCCTCCAAGCCGACAATCGGTGAGCCGGTCTCGCGTTTGTCCCGTCCGTGACAACCAGTATTTATTCGATCAATGGAGGAAGAGGTCGTCGACCCCGCAAACGCGACCGCAACTGGCCTCGCAATATAAGCTGCCATGGTGATCTGGTAGATAACAGGAGGCAGAACGCGAGGCTCGAGCTTAGAGGGAGGGGTACACAGGTGGAGCTTGTTTATCGGCATCGCGCGGCTGTGACGCTGGTTCCTCGCGGCGAATGCCTGCTTATTCGATTTTCACCCTGAAAGCGGACAGTCAACTTCCGGCCCCACCTTGGTCATTCCGCGAGGCTGCGGTGCGATCGAGACGGAAGCGTTAAATAGGTCTCCGAGCTAAAGGTCGCCTCGTTCAGTGTCTTTAGCTTCGCCAGACCATACGAGAGAATACGAGGAAACGGATTGGCGAACCATCCGCTAACGTATTGTTTTCCTGTCGAAAACGATGACTCTCAGCGACTAACATAATCATTATTCGTCAATGAGTTACGAGGCAGTTCGCCGAACTCGATTCAAGAAGCCGATCCAGCCGCTCGCCCATTCCTTTTGGCTTCTGCGGAATGGCAGCTTTGCGCATCTCAGACGTACGGGCTGGCATCATCCTCGCCCGGAAGCAGACTTTGGCGCGATGACGCTCAACTCTGATACGCGACTGCGGGCCGCCCCGCATGAAACCAGGTGTCGTTCGATAAGGAAATTCCACCCTCTGGCCACGAAATAGAAAACATAATCTCTACAGATGAACTAGACTTATGCTTGATGAATCGCCGGTGGGGCCATTGGCGCCGCCTGTCAAAAACTCATTTGCCTCATTGAGCAGGACGGACATGGCTGCTGAAATCCCCGATCGCATCAAGGTTCTGTGGTTCCTGCCGACACATGGCGACAGCCGCTATCTCGGCACCTCCGAAGGTGGCAGGGCGGTCGATCTCGACTATCTGACCCAGGTGGCGCAAGCGGCCGATACGCTCGGCTACTATGGTGTGCTGTTGCCCACCGGCCGCTCCTGCGAGGATTCCTGGGTCGTCGCCTCGGCGCTGGCGCCGCTGACGAAACGGCTGCGCTTCCTCGTCGCGGTGCGGCCGGGCCTGCAATCGCCGACGCTTGCCGCGCGCATGACGGCGACGCTCGACCGCATCTCCAACGGCCGGCTGCTGATCAATGTGGTCACCGGCGGCGACCCGCTGGAGAACAAGGGCGACGGCATCTTCCTGTCACATGCCGAGCGCTATGAGGTGACGCAGGAGTTCCTGCAGGTCTACAAGCGCCTGCTGAGAGGCGAGACGGTCGAGCATCATGGCAAGCATTTCCGCATCAAGGATGGCCGCCTGCTGTTCCCGCCGGTGCAGACACCTTGTCCGCCGCTCTATTTCGGCGGCTCGTCCGATGCCGGATCGACGGTGGCGGCGCAGGAGATCGACAAATACCTGACCTGGGGCGAACCGCCGGCCGACGTCGAGCGCAAGCTCGACGGCGTGCGCGAGCTTGCCGAAAAGGCGGGCCGCAAGCTCTCCTTCGGCATCCGCCTGCACGTCATCGCCCGCGAAACCACCGAGGAAGCCTGGGCGGCGGCCGACAGGCTGATCAGCCGGCTCGACGATGCGACCATCGCCTCGGCGCAGAAGGTTTTTGCGCGCATGGACTCGGTCGGCCAGGCGCGCATGAGCGCGCTGCATGGCGGCGACCGCTCGAAGCTCGAGATCGCGCCGGATCTGTGGGCCGGCGTCGGCCTGGTGCGTGGCGGGGCCGGCACGGCGCTGGTCGGGGATCCAGCCACGATTGCCGAGCGCATCGACGAATACCGGCGTCTTGGCATCGATACCTTCATCCTCTCGGGCTACCCGCATCTTGAAGAAGCCTATCGCTTCGGCGAGCTGGTGCTGCCGCATTTGCCGACCGATCACCCGGTCAAGGTCGCGGGTTCCTCCGTCAACACCGGGCCGTTCGGCGAGACCATCGCCGGCGACCATCGTCCGAAATCGCTCGCCAGCGCCTCGTGAACGCGCTGCCGCCCCAGCCGCGGAGCCATGTCGTCATCCTCGGTGGCGGCTTCTCGGGCGCGGCCGTTGCCTGGCACCTGGCCAGGCAGCCGGCACGTCACTTGATCACGGTGGTCGAGCCACGCCCGCTCCTCGGCGGCGGGCTTGCCTATTCCAGCGAGGAGCCCTCGCACCGCGTCAACGTGCCCGCGGCCAGGATGAGCCTGGTCCCGGACGAGCCCGAGCATTTCCTGCGCTGGCTCGCCCGCGACGGGGAAGCCGGGCGCGATCCGGACTCGGTCTGGCGCAACGGCGACACCTTTCCGAGGCGTCGGGTCTTCGGCCGCTATGTCACCGAACAGTTGGCGCCGTTTGTCGAGACCGGAACGGTCCGCCACCTACGTGACGACGCCCGGGAGGTGAGGCGCAGCAGCGACGGCGGCTGGACTGTTTTCACCTCAGATCAGCCGATCTCAGCCGACGTGGTCGTTCTCGCCATGACGCACCCGTCGCCCGATGTTCCTACCGTCCTGAAGCCGATCGCCAATAGGAGCGGCTTCATTGCGGATGTGTATGTCCGGGATGCGCTTGGTTCGGTCGCTCCCGAAGCGCCGGTGCTGATCGTCGGCTCGGGCCTGACCTCGGCCGACACCGTCGCCGAGCTCGACCGCCGCGGCCATCGCGGCCGCATCCTGGCCGTGTCTCGGCATGGGCTGCGCTCGCGCGGACATCCGGATGTTCGCGGCGAAGCGTTCGGCGATTTCGTCTCGGCGCCGGCCAGCACCGCGCTTGCATTGCTCGAACGCGTTCGTTCGACATTGGCGGCGGCCGAGGCCGCCGGCGTCAACTGGCAGTCGGTCTTCGATCAGCTTCGGCAGCAAGGGCCGGTGGTGTGGTCTGCGCTCGGCTCGGACGAGCGCACGCGGCTGGTGCGCCGGCTGCGCGTTTTCTGGGACGTGCATCGCTTCAGGATCGCGCCGCAGGTCGCGAGCGTGCTCGATCGCCGCCGCACCGAGGGAACGTTCGAGAACATTGCGGCCAGTCTGGTGGCCTCGAGCCACGATGGTGATCGCCTGGCCGTAAGCCTACGGCGGCGCGGCCAGAGGCAGATCGAAACGCTGCGATTCGACGCGGTGATCAACACCACGGGGCCCGCGCATGGCAAGGTGCTGCAGGTCAACCCGGCGTTGCGTTCGCTTGCCGATGCCGGGTTGATCCGGGTCGACCGTCATGGACTCGGCATAGAAACAGACCTCAACAGCCGTGCCGTCGGCCCGGACGGCGCGCCGCTTGAGGGGCTGTTCGTCGCCGGTCCGCTCGCGCGCGGCACTTTTGGAGAGTTGATGGGGCTGCCGGAAGTGGCGCGTCACGCGCAGGTGGTCGCCTCTGAGATCAAAAGCCGGCTCGGCGCCCTGCCATCGATCGCCACCGGACGCTGAAAATCCGCCGCGAATGGGGCACGCGAATTGGTATTTCCGTTCGGGTGCGTCCGCGAAAACGGAAAATCCTACTTTGTATATATAAGCAGTAGACTAATAATTGATCACAGGTTCCGGCCACGGCCGGATCAATCGTTGGGACAGGCCAAACCGGGAGATATCCATGCCGCAGAACGATCGCGACGCAGTCAAATTCGCCTATTGGGTGCCGAACGTCTCGGGCGGGCTGGTCATCTCCAACATCGAGCAGCGGACCAATCATTCGGCCGAGTACAACCGCAAGCTGGCGCAGATCGCCGAGCAGGCCGGTTTCGACTATGCGCTGAGCCAGATACGCTTCACCGCCGGCTATGGCGCCGACGAGCAGCATGAGTCAGTGTCGTTCAGCCACGACCTCCTCGCCGCCACCAAGACGCTGAAGGTGATCGCCGCGATCCTGCCCGGGCCGTGGAATCCGGCGCTGGCGGCAAAGCAGCTCGCCACGATCAGCTACTTGACCGATGGTCGCGTCGCCATCAACCTCGTCTCAGGCTGGTTCCGCGGTGAGTTCCACGCCATCGGCGAGCATTGGCTCGACCATGACGAGCGCTATCGCCGCTCCGAGGAATTCATCCGCGCGCTGCGCGGTATCTGGACCGAGGACAGCTTTACCTTCCGTGGCGATTTCTATCGCTTCAACCAATATTCCCTGAAGCCGAAGCCGCTGAAGCCGCTGCCGGAGATCTTCCAGGGCGGCTCGTCACGCGCCGCGCGCGACATGGCTTCGCGCGTTTCGGACTGGTACTTCACCAACGGCAACACGCCGGCCGAAATCGCCAAGCAGGTCGACGATATCCAGGCCAAGGCCACGGCCAACAACCATTCGGTCAAGGTCGGCGTCAACGCCTTCGCCATCGTGCGCGAGACGGAAGAAGAGGCTAAGGCCGTGCTTGCCGAGATCATCGCCAAGGCCAACCCGGAGGCGGTCAATGCCTTCGGCCATGAGGTCAAGAATGCCGGCAAGGCTTCGCCGGAAGGCGAGGGCAACTGGGCGAAGTCGTCCTTCGACGACCTGGTGCAATACAATGACGGCTTCCGGTCGAACCTGATCGGCACGCCACATCAGGTGGCCGAGCGCATCGTCGACCTCAAGCGTGCCGGCGCCGATCTGATCCTGCTCGGCTTCCTGCATTTCCAGGAAGAGGTCGAGTATTTCGGCAAGCACGTCATCCCGCTCGTGCGCGAGCTGGAAGCAAGGCAGGCCGAAACGGTTCTCGCCGCCGAATAATCAACCGTCAGTGGCCGGAAAAGCCGGCCGCAAAATCGAGATTGCCCTGCGCGCCCGAGCCTTTCGGGCGGCAACGGGGCTTCGCGCGCCGCGAAACGCCGAGGAAGTGCGGAAATGCCGATCGCCAACTACGCTTTTGGAGTGGCCGAAGCTTCGGTCTATGCGCCGGAAATCCTGGCCCGCGGGCTGCCAGATGGGCAACCCGCACATAAGGACGAATTGGCGGCGACCAGCGCCGAAGCCTCGGCGCTGCTTGCGCTGGACGGCATCGGCCTGTCATTCGGCGGCGTGGTGGCGCTGGCCGATGTCGATCTTTCGGTCCGCCCGGGCGAGATACGCGCCATTATCGGACCGAACGGCGCCGGCAAGAGCTCGCTCATCAACGTCATCAGCGGCGTCTATCGAGCCGATCGCGGACATGTACTCCTCGACGGCGCGCGCTATGCCCAGGTCCCGACGCAACGACTGGCGCGTCTCGGGGTCGCCCGCACCTTTCAGAACCTCGCTTTGTTCAAGGGTCTCAACGTCCTCGACAATGTCGCGTCTGGTCTTGCCTATAAAGCCAGGTCCAGCTTCGCCGGCCAGATCCTCGGGCTTGGCCGCTCTCGCCGCGAGCAGGCCGAGCAGCGCGGCCGTGCCGACCAGATACTCGAATTCCTGCACCTGACCGGGGTGCGCGACCGGCTTGCCGGCACCTTGCCCTACGGCCTGCAGAAGCGGGTCGAGCTTGCCCGCGCGCTGGTCGCCGAGCCGCGCCTGCTTTTGCTCGACGAGCCGATGGCCGGGATGACCGCCGGCGAAAAGAGCGAGATGGCGGCCTATGTGCGCGCCGCGCGCGATCGTTTCGCCACCACTGTTGTGCTGATCGAGCACGATGTCGGCGTCGTCATGGGCCTGTCGGACCGCATCGCCGTGCTCGACTACGGGCGCAAGATCGCCGACGGCACACCCGACGAGATCAGGAATGACCAGCGTGTCATCGACGCCTATCTCGGCTTCGCCTCCGACAATGAAGAGGGGGCGGGCATATGATCGGCGATTTCGACTACCAGTTCTTTATCGAGGTGCTGACCGGCGGCCTGCTGTCAGGCGTCATGTATTCGCTGGTCGCGATCGGCTTCGTGCTGATCTACAAGACGTCCGGAGTGCTCAACTTCGCGCAGGGCGCGCTGCTGCTGTTCGCGGCACTGACCTTCGTCAGCCTGGTCGAGCGCGGCGTTCCGTTCGCGCTGGCGCTTGCCGTCACCTTCGCCATCATGGTGGCGCTCGGCATCGGCATCGAGCGCGCAGTGCTGAGGCCGCTCACCAACAAGCCGCCGATCACGCTGTTCATGGCCACGCTCGGCCTCTCCTACATCATCGAGGGCGCCGCCCAGCTCATCTGGGGCACGCAGGTGCACGGCCTCGAGCTCGGCATCGAGGACGTGCCGCTGGAAGTCGGCGGCGTGCTGATCAGCCAGTTCGACATCTTCGCCGCCGCGGTGGCCGCGGCCATGGTGCTGCTGCTGTCGCTGTTCTTCCGCTACACCCGTATCGGGCTCAGCTTCCGCGCCGTCGCCGACGACCAGTTCGCGGCACTCGCCGTCGGCCTCAGACTGCCGCTGATCTGGGCGAGCGTGTGGGCCGCGGCCGGCCTCGTCGCGCTGGTGGCCGGCCTGCTGTGGGGCGCGCGTCTCGGCGTCCAGTTCTCGCTGTCGCTTGTGGTGCTGAAGGCGCTTCCCGTGCTGGTCCTCGGCGGCTTCGATTCCATTCTCGGCGCCATCGTCGGCGGGCTCTTGATCGGCGCCAGCGAGAAGCTCGCCGAGGTCTATATCGGCGACTATTTCGGCGGCGGCATCGAAAGCTGGTTCGCCTATGTCGTCGCGCTCGTCTTCCTGCTCATCCGTCCGTCGGGCCTGTTCGGCCAGAAGCTCGTCGAAAGGGTCTGACCATGAGCGCGATCGTAACCGAATTGCCCGCAACCGAATTGTCCAGGGGCGCGGGCCTGCCGAAATGGCTGGCGCCGCTCATCGTCGTCGCATTCGCCTACACGGTCGTGCCGCTCATCGGCGGCTCCTATCTGTTCGAGGCGATCCTGCTGCCCTTCCTGGCGCTCAGCCTGGCCGGCGTGGGCTTGAACATCCTCACCGGCTATGCCGGCCAGGTGTCGCTCGGCAGCGCTGCCTTCATGGCGGCAGGCGCTTTCGCGGCCTATAACTTCAACCTGCGTGTCGAAGGGCTGCCGCTCGTCGCCAGCATCATCCTCTCCGGCCTTGTCGCCGCCGCCATCGGCATCGTCTTCGGCCTGCCAAGCCTGCGGCTGCGGGGTTTCTACCTCGCAGTCTCGACCCTCGCCGCGCAGTTCTTCGTGCAATGGGCACTGACCAAGTTCAGCTGGTTCTCCAACGACTCCGCCTCGGGCGTCATCGACGCGCCCAAGCTCTCCATCGCCGGCTTCGAGTTCGCGGGCGCGGTCGGCCGCTATCTCTTCGCGCTCACCGTCGTCGTCATCCTGACCTTCCTTGCCTACCGGCTGGTCTCGTCGCAGACGGGGCGCAACTTCATCGCCATCCGCGACAACGAGACGGCGGCGCGCATCATCGGCATCCCGGTGCTGAAGACGAAGCTGCTCGCCTTCGCCATCTCGTCCTTCATCATCGGCGTCGCCGGCGTCATCTGGGCCTTCGCCTATCTCAGGAC
>NZ_RZSL01000146.1:0-12342 GCF_003997355.1 Mesorhizobium sp. M1E.F.Ca.ET.041.01.1.1
GGCCTCGACCACCACTTCGGCAAGTGCCGCGACATCCTTGAAGCCGAGATTGAGGCCCTGGCCGGCGATCGGATGGATGCCGTGGGCGGCGTCGCCGGCGAGCGCGATGCGCGGCGCTACGAAGGCGCGGGCAAGGGTCAACCCGAGCGGCCAGGCGCGGGGCTTGTCGGCGACGCGGATCTCGCCGAGCTTCAAGCTGAAGCGCTGTTCCAGCTCGTGCTCGAAGACGAACTCGTCGCCATCGACGAGTTTTTGCGCGTCTTCCGTGCGCTCGGTCCAGACGATCGACGAGCGGTTCGTCCCGTCCTTGCCGGGTTTCAGCGGCAGCGTGGCGAACGGGCCGGCCGGGAGAAAATGTTCCTCGGCGCGGCAATTGTGAGGACGCTCGTGCGCCACCGTGCAGACGATGCCGGACTGGCCGTATTCCCATTTCACCGTCTTGATGCCGGCCATGTCGCGCAGCTTCGAGTTGACGCCGTCGGCGGCGATCAGCAGCCGCGCCTTCAGCGCGGCGCCATCGGCCAGATGCACGGTGACGCCGGTGCCGCTGGTGTCGAAACCGCTGACGGCCATGCCCTCGATGATGTCGATGCCGAGCTTTTCGGCGCGCCGCCGCAGCGCCCCGTTGAGCTCCCGGTTGGCGACCATATGCGCGAAGGGCTCGCCGGGCGCCACCTCGCCGTCGAAGGTCAAAAACACCGGGCGCACCGGATCGGCGGCGCGCGAATCGGTGATGATCATCTCGGTGATCGCCTGCGCCTCCGGCGCGATCTCTTCCCAGACGCCGAGCTGTTCCAGCATGCGGCAGGCCGCGGCGGCGATGGCCGAGGCGCGGCCGTCCTTCTGCCAGACGCCGGCGGGAGCGGCGTCGACAACGGCGACGGCAAGGCTCGGGCGCGCCTGCTTTATCGACACGGCGGTGGCCAGGCCGACATAGCCGGCGCCCGCCACCAGCACGTCCAGCGAGGCTTCGCCTGCTTCATCCGCCTTGACCATGCCACTTTCCTTTCGCGGCTTGCGGCCGCAGCGGCGGCCATAGCAGCTTGACTGCCTGCCTGTCCTGTCCGAAACCGGCCATGTCACATCTTTGAAGGACGTGGAACATGACGGCGGCCATGGACGAGCTCCTCGACATTCTCGACCTCGAGCAGCTCGAACACAACCTGTATCGTGGTCGCAGCCCAAAGCTGGACTGGCAGCGGGTGTTCGGCGGCCAGACCATCGCCCAGGCGCTGGTCGCCGCCCAGCGCACGGTCGAGCCCGAGCGCCACGTGCACTCGCTGCACGGCTATTTCATGCGGCCGGGCGACACCAAGGTGCCGATCGTCTACGAGGTCGACCGCATCCGCGACGGCGGCTCCTTCACCACGCGCCGGGTGGTGGCGATCCAGCATGGCCAGGCGATCTTCTCGCTGGAGGCCTCGTTCCAGCAGGACGAAGTGGGGCTGGAGCATCAACTGCCGATGCCGCGCGACGTGCCGGCGCCCGACACGCTTTTGTCGCAGCGCGAGCTTTTGGGCAAATTCGGCGGGGCTGTGCCGGAAGGCATCAAGCGCTATTGGGAGCGCGACCGGCCGATCGAGATGAAGCCGGTGATGCTGAAGCACTATACCAGCCGCGAGAAGCTGGAGCCGGAGCAGAACATCTGGATCCGCACCACCGGTCCGGTGCCGGAGGACCGCGCCACGCAGGCGGCCGTGCTCGCCTATCTCTCCGACATGACGCTGCTCGATACCTCGACTTTCGCGCATGGTCGCGCCATTTTCGATCGCGACATCCAGGCGGCCAGCCTCGACCATGCGATGTGGTTCCACCGCAGCCATTCGCTGGACGACTGGATCCTCTACACGCAGGACAGCCCCTCGACGCAAGGCTCGCGCGGTTTCACGCGCGGATCGCTGTTCGCGCGCGACGGGACCCTGATCGCCTCGGTCGCCCAGGAAGGCCTCATCCGGCTGCGGCGCTGAACAGCCAAAATCTCTTCCGACGTGGGCGCGCCCTTCGTCGCGCAAAAGAAATCGGCCTGACCTGATTTTGCGCGGAATTCTTGCGTCAACCCATTGCCGCTGCCCACAGTTGCGCCATAAGCTTGCGAAATAGGCATTTTTGAAAATTTGCCTATTTTTTAATCAAGCAGCCGACCGTCGCTTTGAGCAGTCACTGGTTCCGGCAGCGCCGTTCCCTTTGTTTACAACAGGTTAACGCCCTGCTTCGGCAATTGGCACGAAGTTTGAATCCTGTTCGGCACTCTCCGGCTCTCCTCGGGATCGGTGAAGGTGTGCAAACGCGGGGGACCGCAACAGCAAAGGGTGAAACCTTATGAAAATCGTGATGGCAATCATCAAGCCGTTCAAGCTCGACGAGGTGCGCGAAGCGCTCACCGCCGTTGGCATCCAGGGCCTGACCGTCACCGAAGTCAAAGGCTACGGGCGTCAGAAGGGACATACGGAAATCTATCGCGGTGCGGAATACGCGGTCAGCTTCCTGCCCAAGATCAAGATCGAAGTCGCCGTCGGCGCCGACATGGTCGACAAGGCCGTCGAAGCCATCACTGCGGCCGCCAAGACCGGCCAGATCGGCGACGGCAAGATCTTCGTCTTCGGCATCGACCAGGCGGTGCGCATCCGCACCGGCGAAACAGACACCGACGCGCTCTGAGCGGCGACCAGCTATTCCAACGGAGAGTTCAATGAACATACCTTCCACCTTGAAGACGACGGGACGCGCGGCCGCGCTCGGTGCGCTCGCTCTCGCAGTATTCGGCACCGTCGCCGCCTTCGCGCAGGAAGCGGCTCCGGCAGCACCTGCCGCGCCGACCCCGGTCCTCGACACCGGCAACACCGCCTGGATGCTGACATCGACGGCGCTGGTGCTGATGATGACCATTCCGGGCCTGGCGCTGTTCTACGGCGGCATGGTGCGCAAGAAGAACGTGCTCGCCACCATCATGCAGAGCTTTGCCATCACCTGCCTGGTGACGGTGCTGTGGTTCATGTTCGGCTATTCGCTGGCCTTCTCCGACGGCGGCGCCACCAACGCCTATCTCGGCGGCTTCTCGAAATTCTTCCATCACGGCATCACCACCTCGACGCTGTGGCTGCCGGGCGTGGCGAACATTCCCGAATTCGTCTTCTCGATGTTCCAGTTGACCTTCGCCATCATCACGCCGGCGCTGATCGCCGGCGCCTTCGCCGAGCGCATGAAGTTCTCGGCGCTGCTGATCTTCATGGGCCTGTGGCTGGTCTTCGTCTATGCGCCGATCGCGCACTGGGTGTGGGGCGGCGGCTTCCTCGGTTCGGCCGGCGTTCTCGACTTTGCCGGCGGCACGGTCGTCCACATCAACGCCGGTGTCGCGGGCCTGGTCTGCGCGCTCGTCCTCGGCAAGCGCGAGGGCTACGGCACCACCAACATGGCGCCGCATAACCTCGTCTATTCGGTGATCGGCGCCTCGCTGCTGTGGGTCGGCTGGTTCGGCTTCAACGCGGGTTCCGAGCTCGCCGCCGACGGCCTCGCGGGTGCGGCGATGATGAACACGCAGGTTGCCACCGCCGCCGCGGCGCTGGCCTGGATGTTCGCCGAATGGATCGTCGCCAAGAAGCCCTCGGTGCTCGGCATCATCTCGGGCGCCGTCGCCGGCCTGGTCGCGGTGACGCCGGCTTCCGGCTTCGTCAACCCGACCGGCGCGTTCATCATCGGCATCGTCGCCGGCGTGCTCTGCTACATCTCGGCCGTCAAGGTGAAGCACATGTTCGGCTATGACGACTCGCTCGATGCCTTCGGCGTGCACGGCGTCGGCGGCGTCATCGGTGCGCTGCTCACCGGCGCGCTCGCCGATCCGGAGATCAACGCGCTCGGCAAGGGCGCTTCGGTCGTCACGCAGGTCTACGGCATCGTCTTCACCATCCTGTGGACGGCGATCGCCACCTTCGTGATCCTCTTCATCGTCAAGGCGCTGGTCGGCCTGCGTCCGAGCAGCCAGGAAGAGGTCGAGGGTCTCGACGTCACCCAGCACGGCGAAGTGGTGCCGTAAGGCCGGCTTTGCCAAAGGGCCGGCGGATCCTCCTCCCGCCGGCCCGAATATCAACGAAAGCCGTGCAGCGGTTTTCTGGAGTTACTCCAAGATCCCGTCGTGACGCTCTCGAAAGGGGCTCACGCCTTGAGGCCCGGAAGATCTTCCGGGCCTCCTTTTTTTGCGTGGCGTCAGGCGGATTTCAATCACATTCACTTGATCGCGCCGGTATGAAACGTTGGGCTTTGTGGTTCCGTACTGAGAGAACGACCGCCAAGGAGGCGCTCGCCAAACAAGAGGGAAGGAACCAACCAATGAAATTCAAGACTATCTTCCTGGGAGCAATGGCTCTGTCGATGGTCAGCGGAGTGGCACTTGCTGGCGCGCTCGACGAGCCTGACAACATGGCGCCGTTCTTCACCGATTCCAGCATGAAGACCATGAAATCCGAAGCCGACTTCAAGGCGGCCTGGGCCTCGACGGCGAAGGACAAACAGGACGCCATGATGAAGGAGTGCCAGGACGCGGCGATGAGCAAGCCCCACGCCGAATTCTGCGCCAACCTGATGATGTACGCCGGTCACAAGTAGTTCTGCGGGAGATCGGGTCCTGACGGGCCTGATCGTTTCGTCATTCAAGCAGAAAAATGGCGGGCCGCCAGGCCCGCCATCCTTGTCTCTACCTATTTGACTGTGCGCCATCGTCGGTAAAAAGCCATGGTTAATGCGGCCTTAACCTTCCCCCCGATAGTCTGGCAGCCGAATCTCCCGGCATGCGCCACGCATCCGGCCAGGCACTGACTTACGGGGAAGAGGCATGCGTTCAGGCGCTTCAGCACCGCTCGCGCTGACCGATACGGGGCACGGCATCCAGGCATTCGCACGGCGCCAGGTCGGGCGGCTGGTCGGCGCCGGCCTGTTCGTGTTCACCGCTTTCGGCGTCGCCAGCCTCGCCACCTGGAACGTCGCCGATCCGAGCTTCTCGCACGCCACCAACAACATCGTCACCAACGCCATGGGCTATGCCGGCGCGGTGTTTTCCGACCTCGCCATGCAGTTCTTCGGCCTTGCCGCCGTCGCCGGCCTGGTACCGGCGGTGGTCTGGGGGTTTCTTCTCTTTTCCGCGCGCGGCGTCGACAGGCTGCCGAAACGCGGGCTTGCCTGGTTCGGCTATGCGCTGCTCGCGGCGGCCATCGCCGGTTGCGTGACGCCGCCCAACACCTGGCCGCTGCCCACCGGCCTTGGCGGCGTGTTCGGCGACATGGTGCTGAAGATCCCGGGGATCGCCGTCGGCGGCTATCCGAAGGGCCTTTTCGCCACCATGATCGCCGTCGTGCTTGCCGCGCCGGCGCTCTGGCTGTTCGCCTATGGCTCGGCGCTGATTTCGCGCAAGAACGGCTTTGCGGTCATGGAGCGGGCCGCCCAGCCCGATCCGCGCGAGCAGGACGACCTGCTGTTCAGCGAGGATGACGACGAAGGCGACGAAGGCATATTGGCGCTCGGCGCCATCACCCATTGGTGGCTGTCGTTCCGCGCCTTCCTGCACCGCCGCGCCGCGCGCCGCAGGCAGGAGCGCGACGAGTTCGAGCCGCAGATGGAACCGCGGGCCAGTGCCTGGCGCCGCGCCGCCGAACGGGTCGAATCGGCCGAGTTCGCCGAGGCCCGGATGAGCCCCGGCGGCCGCGCCCGCGTCGAGCCGGAATTCTTCGCCGCCATGGTCAACGACCGCAGCGCCTCGGTCGATCCGGTCGACGACGATGACTTCGCCGACGAAGAGGAAGAGGCCGACCTCGACGATTTCGACGACGAGCAGCCTGTGCAGCGCCGCGCCAACGTGCGCAACTTCCGCTCGGACGCGGCGACCCGCGTACAGGCGCCGGCGCCCCGCCCGGCTCCGGGTGCGCGCGTCCAGCGCGAAGCGCAGACGTCATTGATCGGCTCGGATAAATTCGAGATGCCGTCGCTGCATTTCCTGTCCGAGCCGAAGAATGTCGCGCGCGACCCGAGCCTGTCGAAGGACGCGCTCGAGCAGAATGCGCGCCTGCTCGAAGGCGTGCTCGAGGATTTCGGCGTCAAGGGCGAGATCATCCATGTCCGCCCC
This sequence comes from Mesorhizobium sp. M1E.F.Ca.ET.041.01.1.1, assembly GCF_003997355.1. Classification (NCBI taxonomy): domain Bacteria; kingdom Pseudomonadati; phylum Pseudomonadota; class Alphaproteobacteria; order Hyphomicrobiales; family Phyllobacteriaceae; genus Mesorhizobium; species Mesorhizobium sp. M1E.F.Ca.ET.041.01.1.1. The sequence continues at coordinate 6,110 of NZ_RZSL01000146.1, forward strand.
GGCCCGGTCGTCACGCTCTACGAGCTCGAGCCCGCGCCCGGCATCAAATCCTCGCGCGTCATCGGTCTCTCCGACGACATCGCCCGCTCGATGAGCGCGATCGCCTGCCGCGTCGCCGTCGTGCCCGGCCGCAACGCGATCGGCATCGAATTGCCGAACGCCAAGCGCGAGACGGTGTATCTGCGGGAAATCATGGCAAGCCGCGACTTCGAGACGACGAAGGCCAAGCTGGCGCTGGCGCTCGGCAAGACGATCAATGGCGAGGCGGTCATCGTCGACATCGCCAAGATGCCGCACGTGCTGGTCGCCGGCACCACCGGCTCGGGCAAGTCGGTCGCCATCAACACCATGATCCTGTCGCTGCTCTACCGGCTGACGCCGCAGGAATGCCGGCTGATCATGATCGACCCGAAGATGCTCGAACTCTCGGTCTATGACGGCATCCCGCACCTTCTGACGCCGGTGGTCACCGATCCGAAGAAGGCGGTGGTGGCGCTGAAGTGGACCGTGCGCGAGATGGAGGACCGCTACCGCAAGATGTCCAAGGTCGGCGTGCGCAACATCGACGGCTTCAACGCGCGCGTCCAACAGGCCGAGAAGAAGGGCGAAAAAATCTCGCGCACGGTGCAGACCGGCTTCGACCGCCAGACCGGCGAGGCGATCTACGAGACGGAGGATCTCGATCTCGAGCCGATGCCTTATATCGTCGTCATCATCGACGAAATGGCCGACCTGATGATGGTGGCCGGCAAGGATATCGAAGGCGCGGTGCAGCGCCTGGCGCAGATGGCGCGCGCCGCCGGCATCCATGTCATCATGGCGACGCAACGTCCCTCGGTCGACGTCATCACCGGCACGATCAAGGCCAATTTCCCGACCCGCATCTCCTTCCAGGTGACGTCGAAGATCGACAGCCGCACCATTTTGGGCGAGCAGGGCGCCGAGCAACTGCTCGGCATGGGCGACATGCTCTACATGGCCGGCGGCGGCCGCATCCAGCGCGTCCACGGCCCCTTCGTCTCGGACGACGAGGTCGAGCGGATCGTCGGACATCTCAAGCTGCAAGGCGTGCCCGAATATCTCGACGCCATCACCGAGGACGATGAGGAAGACGACGAGGACGGCGGCTCGGGCAGGGGCGGCGGTGGCGGCGGCAATTTCGAGGATTCCGACGATCCCTATGACCAGGCGGTGGCGGTGGTGCTGCGCGACGGCAAGGCCTCGACCAGCTACATCCAGCGCCGGCTCGGCATCGGCTACAACCGCGCCGCCTCGATCATCGAGAAGATGGAGAAAGAAGGCATTGTCGGCCCGGCCAACCATGCCGGCAAACGCGAGATTCTGGTGCCGACTGAAGAGGATAAGTTCTAGCGCGGCTTGTCGGCAACTTTGAACCTTCCGGCGCGTTCATGCGACGGAGCCGTCGCGACCCGCCAAACTTAGGCCCAACTGGGGGTCCAGAGACTGCGACGACACGAATCACAGGAAGTGACCGGCATGAAGACCCAGATAGATTTCGCTCCGACCCGCCGGCAGGTGCTCGGCCTTGGCCTTGTGCTCGCGGGCGCGGCCGCCATCAACGTCGTGCCGGGCTTCCAGCTTCTGGCCCATGCGCAGGCGGCCGTGCCGCCGGCGGCGCAAAAGATCGCCGACCACTTCTCCTCGGTCAAATCGATGAGCGGCGAGTTCGTGCAGTTCGGACCGAAGGGCGAGCAGACCGGCGGCAAGTTCTTCCTCGAACGCCCCGGCAAGATCCGCTTCAACTATGACGGATCGTCGAATTTCCGGGTGATTTCCGACGGCAAGTCGGTGGTCATCCTCAACAAGAAGCTCAACACCTCCGACCTCTATCCGCTGTCGAAGACGCCTTTGAAGCTGCTGCTCGACGACAGGATCGATCTTTCCGGCGGGCGCGTGAAAGCCGTCAAGGAAGAGGACGACCTCACCACCATTCAGCTTTCCGACAAGTCGGTGTTCGGCAACGCCCGGATCACCATGATGTTCGATCCGAAGAGCTACGAGCTGCGCCAATGGACGATCACCGACGCGCAGGGCAAGGACACGACGGTGATGATCTTCAACGTCAAGGAAGGTGTCTCCATCCCTGACGACACCTTCGCCATCGACTATACGGCGAACAGAGAGCTGAATACCAAGACGCGGTAGATTCAACTGTTGTGAAGGTTTCCCTGCGTCGGCGCTGCCCCTCACCCTTACCCTCTCCCCGTGAAGAACGGGGAGAGGTGGACGCCAGCGCCGGAGCTTATCCCTTCTCCCCGTCACTATACGGGGAGAAGGTGCCGGCAGGCGGATGAGGGGCGGCGCCGACGCCGGCGATTATCGCCCGGCTTGTCTTTCCGATGCGCGGCTGGCAGTAGTTCGGCGATCTTTCGCCGGACCTGCCTGAATGCCTTTCACCGTCGCCACCTGGAACATCAACTCCGTGCGCTTGCGCATGCCGATCGTCGAGCGGCTGCTCAAGGAGCATGCGCCGGACGTGCTCTGCCTGCAGGAAACCAAGGTTCCGGACGAGCTGTTTCCCGAAAAGGCCTTTCGCAAGGCGGGCTACGAGCACATCCTTTTCCACGGCCAGAAGGGCTATCACGGCGTCGCGACCGTGGCGCGCCGGCCGATCGAGCTGGTCGAGAAGCGCCGCTTCTGCGAGATCGACGACAGCCGGCATCTGTCGGTCAAAGTGAAGGTCGGCGCCAGGTCGATCCTGCTGCATAATTTCTACGTTCCGGCCGGCGGCGACGAGCCGGATCCGGAGATCAACCGGAAGTTCCGGCACAAGCTCGATTTCGTCCATGAGATGAACGGCGTGCCGGCGAGCCAGGACGAGGTGTCCGCGTCGATCCTGGTCGGCGACCTCAACATCGCGCCGCAGGAGCATGACGTCTGGTCGCACAAGCAACTGCTCAACGTCGTCAGCCACACGCCGGTCGAGACGGAGAACTTCGAGGCGATGCGGCAGGCCGGCGGCTGGGTCGACCTGATGCGGCTCAACGTGCCCGCCGAGCAGAAGCTCTACACTTGGTGGAGCTATCGCGCCAAGGATTGGGAGGCATCGAACCGCGGCCGCCGGCTCGACCATGTCTGGTCTTCGGCCAATCTGGTGCCGACTTTCTCCGGCTACGAGATACTCCAGGCGGCGCGCGGCTGGGAGAAGCCGTCGGACCATGTGCCGGTGATCGCGCGGTTCGATCTGGATTAGCGCAGGGCGGCGACAGTGGGGCGGCGGCCTCTCTGCGCGTCGTCTTACTCCGTGAATCTCGGCGCCAGCGCCTCGATGCGGGCGATCATCTGCTGGAATTCCTCCAGGATGCGCTCGTGCAGCAGCGCCGCCAGTTCCGGATACTCCTCCAAGATACGGTGGAACATCTTGCGGCTGAGCCGGATGACTTCCGAATCGGCCGCCGCCGAGGCGCTGGTCAGCCGGTTGGTGTCGGCGATCAGGGCGAGCTCGCTCAGCATGGCGCCTGGGCCGGCCGTGCCGATCAGGATGCGCTTGCCGCCCTGCTCGCGATAGAGCGCGATCAAGCCGCTGACCACGATATAGGCCGAGTCGGCCTCGTCATCCTCGCGGTAGAGCTTGTGGTCGGCCTGCAGGAAGGTGTTTTCCGCGCCGAAGGCGAGCAGGCGCAATTGTTCCTGTGTGAAGCCCTGAAAAAGCTTCACGCCGGACAGGATGCGGATGTCGTCATCCAGCGCCATCCTAGCTGTGTCCCCGAGCGGTCAGTCCAGTCCCTCCTTTGGAGCGTCGCGTCCTTCCGGACGCAGCGAACGCCCCAACACTTCCAATCACGCAGCGAGCCGATCCATCACCCTCCAGCACCAGGATCGTACCCGAAGCGGTCCCGCCCGACCGCTCGCTTTGCTTTGACGCAATTCCGGACGGAAAACCGTCTCACACTTTTCCTGGAATTGCTCTAGATCATGAAATGTTTAAGGAACCAGCTTGTAGCCGCCGCTTTCTGTCACAAGAATTTCGGCATTGGAAGGATCGCGCTCGATCTTCTGGCGCAGCCGGTAGACGTGGGTCTCCAGCGTGTGCGTGGTGACGCCGGAATTGTAGCCCCACACCTCTTCCAGGAGAACGTCGCGGGTCACCACTTTCTGGTCGGCGCGGTAGAGATATTTGATGATCGAGGCCTCCTTTTCGGTCAGCCGCACCTTGGCGCCGCGCGGATCGATCAACAGCTTCTGGCTGGGCTTGAACGTGTAGGGGCCGACCGAGAAGGTGGCGTCCTCGCTCTGCTCGTGCTGGCGCAGCTGCGCGCGGATGCGCGCCAAGAGCACGGCAAAGCGGAAGGGCTTGGTGACATAGTCGTTGGCGCCGGCCTCGAGACCCAGGATCGTGTCGGAATCGGTGTCGTGCCCGGTCAGCATGATGATCGGCGCCTTGTAGCCGCCCTTGCGCAGGATCTTCACCGCCTCGCGGCCGTCCATGTCGGGCAGGCCGACATCCATGATGAGCAGATCGACAAGGCCGCCGCGCGCCGCGGCCACGCCTTTTGCGGCGGTGGATTCCTGCTGAACGTCAAATTCTTCGTAAAGCGCCAATTGCTCGACGAGCGTGGCTCGCAGGTCGTCGTCGTCGTCAACGATCAGAATGGTGCGTGATGTCATGGATCAATCCGTTGTTTTAAAAAGAATATTCAGTTGACCTCCCCCCATTTATGCGGAAGCTCACCGGCGCAACAGCCGATCACAGTGATTTGTTCCGTGAGACAATCATACAAGAAAAAACGCGCGCGCAATGAGGCGGACGCATTTTTGCCGAAAGGCCTGCGTGTCCTGGTTGTGCGCGCGAGGCCGGGCAACCCTGCGCAAGGGTTCCTGCAAGCCGGCAAAGCGGTGTTTCCCTGCGCGCTTGGGCGCGGCGGCATTTCCGCCGGCAAGCGCGAGGGCGATGGCGCCACGCCGCTGGCCGCGATGCGGATATTGTCGGGCTATTTTCGCAACGACCAGTTTCCCGGCGGGCGGCGGACGAGGCTTTCCATGGCGCCGATCGGCCCGGATCTCGGCTGGTGCGAGGTGCCCGACGACCGCAACTACAACCGGCCGGTGAAGATCCCCTACGGCGCAAGCCACGAGCGGATGCGGCGCGGCGATCGCCTCTACGACGTGTGCCTGGTTCTGGACTGGAACATCGCGCCGCGCCGGCGCGGGCGCGGCAGCGCGATCTTCTTCCATCTCGCGCGTCCGGGCTTCACGCCGACGCAAGGCTGCGTGGCGGTTACGGCGCGCACCATGGCGAGGCTGCTGCCGCTGCTGTCGGAGCGGACGGTGGTGAAGGTGGTGAGGTAGGGCAGTAGGCAGTAGGCAGTAGGCGTCCCTTTTCCTATTGCCTACTGCCTATTCCCTATCGCCGCGGCTTCTGCCAGCCCGTGTCCAGCAATCCGATCCGGCCGAGCTCACGGTCCACGGCTCTTGCCACGTCCCGGCGCTCGGCACCGATATCACGCAGCAGATCGTCGGAGAGATCCTCAATGGACTCGTTGGGAAGCCGGGCGGCGACCCGCGCCTGGCGCAGCCAATCGAGTGCGGAGCGCAGCCAAAGGGCGACGCTGGAGCGGGATTTCAGGGCGGTGTGGCACTTGAGAGCGATCTCGGTCATGGCTTTATCCGTGTTCTCCGGACATCAAATCCGGTTTGATAGTGTTTCGATGTTGCAATCATGCCGGATTGAAAAATAAACGGGAAACGAGTAGTTCTTGTTCGATCGTCAAGTTTTATTTGGAGATCGGATGGCCCGCCTGCTGCCCGGGACGCGCGCGTTGAGGACCTTCGAGGCCGCGGCCAGGCATCTCAATTTCACCCGTGCCGCCGACGAACTCGGCCTGACGCCGGCTGCGGTCAGCCATCAGATCAAGGAAATCGAGGATCAGCTCGACCTGGTGCTGTTCACGCGCACCAGCCGCACCATCCGGCTGACGGAGGCGGGCAACGTTCTTCATGAAGCTTCGATCGACGCGCTCGACCTGCTCAATCGGGCGGTGTCGCGGGCGCGCAAGATGACGCGGGGCACCTCGCTGCTGAAGGTGACGCTCGACGCGCAGTTCGCGACAAAGTGGCTGATGCGCCGCGTCGACGGTTTCCGCCGGCAGAAGCCGGGCATCGAGCTGCGCTTCGACATCACCTATGAAGTCAGGGACTTCGAACGGGACGATGTCGATATCGGTATCCGTTTCGGCAGCGGCAGATATCCGGGGCTTTGCGCGCACCGGCTG
>NZ_RZSL01000147.1:0-12155 GCF_003997355.1 Mesorhizobium sp. M1E.F.Ca.ET.041.01.1.1
CAGCGGCTGGCTGCGGCCGAAGGCCTGCACCACCACTTGCGGCGGGGGATTCTCGCGATAGAGCGCGCGCTCGCTGTTCTTGCGCAGCGCGATCATGCCCGGCCATCCGGGCAGCATCTTGGCCGCATCGGCGATCTCGCCGCTCGGCACCTGGTCGCCGCCATAGAGCGCGATCGCCCAGGCCAGGATGTGCCGGTCGAGCGATGTGGCGGGCAGCATATCGCGCGCATTGCGCGCACCGGCTATGTCGTTGGCGGCCAGCGCGTCGAGCCCGCCCTTGAGTTGCGCGATGCCTGCCGAAGATTGAGACGGCTGCGCCTCGCCCAGAGCCTGCGGCGCGCCAGGCGCGGGGATAGCCGCTGTCACGCGCACGTCAGCGCTGCCGCCGATCGCCATCCCAGGCATCAGCGCGACCACCGCGCTGAGGAGCGCGAAGAGATGGGGTCGCCTCGTCGGCATTTTTTATCCTAGCACATTGCCAGCAGGCAGGGACCCTGAAGACCCAATCCCAAGCCTAAACTCAGGTTGTGAAAGGCTCGTGAACAAAAGGTTATCGAGGCCGTTCGAATTGCCCCTGCTGGTACTATGGCGATGCTTGCCGCTGAACCATGTCGAGACTATGGTGCGCGGCTCCGCTTTCGGTTAGAAGGCGCGCAAACAAAACCCGAAAAGTCCCAAAGGAGTTTGGACGACATGCTGAGAGGCTCGCTGACCGCGCTCGTCACACCGTTCGAAAAGAGCGGGCGTTTCGACGAGAAAGCCTTTCGCGTTTTCATCGACTGGCAGATCGCCGAGGGCACCAAGGGCCTGGTCCCGGTCGGCACCACCGGCGAGTCGCCGACGCTGTCGCATGACGAGCACCGCAATGTCGTGAAGGTCTGCATCGAAGCGGCCAAGGGCCGTGTTCCGGTCGTCGCCGGGGCCGGCTCCAACAACACCGAGGAAGCCGTCGGCCTGGTTCAATTTGCCGAAAAGGCAGGCGCGGATGCAGCGCTTGTGGTCACGCCTTATTACAACAAGCCGACGCAGCGCGGCCTCTACGAGCACTTTGCCGCCGTCGCCAGAGCGACCAAGCTGCCGATCATCATCTACAACATCCCGCCGCGTTCGGTGATCGACATGATGCCCGATACGATGGGCAGGCTGGCCCACGACTTCAAGAACATCGTCGGCGTCAAGGATGCGACCGGCAAGGTCGAGCGGGTCTCGGAGCAGCGCTTGACCTGCGGCAAGGATTTCATCCAGCTCTCCGGCGAGGATGCCTCGGCGCTCGGCTTCAACGCGCATGGCGGCGTCGGCTGCATCTCGGTGACCTCGAATGTCGCGCCCAGGCTCTGCGCGGAATTCCAGGAGGCAACCCTTTCGGGCGACAGCGCCAAGGCGCTCGACCTGCAGGATCGCTTGCTGCCGCTGCACAAGGCGATCTTCACGGAACCTGGCCTGTGCGGCGCCAAATACGCGCTGTCGAAGCTGGGCAAGGTCGAGAACGTGGTGCGCTTACCGCTCGTGACGATCGAGGCGTCAACCGCCGAAAAGATCGATCAGGCGATGAAGCACGCCGGCTTGATAAATTAGGGATGAGGCGCCACCTCTCCGCATTATGAATCAAGTCAAGAAAGCCGACCCCAACAACAGGACGGTCGCCGAAAACCGCAAGGCGCGCTTTTCCTACGAGGTGCTCGACACGATCGAGACCGGCCTGGTGCTGACCGGTACCGAGGTCAAGTCGCTGCGCCAGGGCCAGGCCAACATCCAGGAAAGCTATGCCTCGGCCGAAGGCGGCGAGATCTGGCTGATCAATTCCTATTTGCCGGAATATCTGCAGGCCAACCGCTTCAACCATGAGCCGCGCCGGCGTCGCAAACTGCTTGTCAGCAAGCGCGAGATGGCGAAGCTCTCGCAGAGCGTCGAGCGCGAGGGCATGACGCTGGTGCCGCTGAAAATCTATTTCAACGATCGCGGCCGCGCCAAGCTGTTGCTTGCGATCGCGCGCGGCAAGAAGCTGCACGACAAGCGCGAGACAGAGAGGCAGCGCGACTGGGCGCGCGAGAAGGGGCGGCTCCTCAAGGAGCGCGGATAAGACGGCCGCAATGGCGGGCAGGGAGCCAAGGCTTGAGGAACAGCTTGATCGTCCTGGCCCTGGCTTTCGTCTTTCTGGCGCTTGCCATCTGGGCAGAAGGCTTTTTCCGGCCCCGTGCTTTCCCACCGGATCGTGGCGAATTCCCCATAAGGGGCATCGACGTCTCGCATCACCAGGGCGGGATCGACTGGCCGCGCGTCGCGGCCGACGATGTCGCCTTCGCCATCATCAAGGCGACGGAAGGTGGCGACTATGTCGATGATACCTTTGCTGAGAATTTGCGCCGGGCCCGTGCGGCGGGCCTCGCCGTCGGCGCCTACCATTTCTTCACCTTCTGCCGCCCGGGTGCCGACCAGGCCAAGAACTTCATTTCGGCCGTGCCGCGCGGCGAGCAGCTTTTGCCGCCGGTCGTCGACATCGAATTCCACGGCAATTGTCCGCATCGGCCTTCGCCCGCCGAGTTGAACGCGGAACTCCTTGCATTCCTGGGCCCGGTCGAGGCGGCCTATGGCAAGCCGGCCATCCTCTACATCACCGACGAGACGGCGCCGACCTATTCCGCTCATATCGCGGTTCGCCAGCGCTGGCTGCGCTCGTTGCGGGGGCCGCTGAACGAAGACGATTGGGTCTATTGGCAATATGTCGATACGGGCCGCGTCGACGGCATCGACGGCGATGTCGACCTGAATGTCCTGAAGGGCGGGCCGGCGCGGCTCACGGAGCTGTTCGCGCCGGCGCCTGAAGCTAGCTCTTCAGGAATGCCGCGATCTCCCTGAAGACGTTGACGAACATCTCTTCCGTCAGCACGCCGGTGTTGGTGTTGTAGCGCGAGCAGTGATAGCTCGAAAACAGCGTGATCCCGCCGGCCTCCTGCCGCCCGCCGTGGCGGAACGGAAGCGCGGCGACGCGTCCGCCCAGCGCCCGCACCGTCGACTGATGCGCGATCGAGCCGAGCGTCAGGATAGCGCGCAGATTGGAGAAGCGCGCGATGGTCGGCCTGAGGAAGGTGCGGCAGGTGGCGATCTCGACGCCGACCGGCTTGTTCTCCGGCGGCACGCAGCGCACCGCGTTGGTGATCGCGGTGCCGACGAGCTGCAGCCCGTCATCCGGCCTCGCCTTGAATTCTCCGCGCGCCAGGCCTTGCGCGATCAGCGTGCCGTAGAGCAGGTCGCCGGCATAGTCGCCGGTGAACGGGCGCCCGGTGCGGTTGGCGCCGCGCAGGCCCGGGGCCAACCCGACGATCAGAAGCTTGACCGCCTCCTCGCCCTCCGGCGGCAGCAAGGTCGGCACCGGCGCATTGAACCAGCCCGGCTCGCGCTCGCGCCAACCGGCGATGAAGTCGTGCAGCCGCGGGCAGAGCGGGCAATCACGGTCGGGTTCGGGGGAGGGCGCGCCGCTCAAGGCTGCCGCTCTCAATAATCGTCCTCGTCGACTTCAGCCGGTTCCGGCCGGCGCGCCGGCCGCTCGGACGGGTCGCGGCCGACCTCGCTCTTCAATGTCATCAGGTCGATGAAGTGGTCGGCCTGGCGGCGCAGGTCGTCGGAGATCATCGGCGGCTGCGAGGCCATGGTCGAGATGATCGACACCTTGCGGCCGCGCCGTTGCAGTGCCTCGACCAGAGTGCGGAAGTCGCCGTCGCCGGAGAAGATGACATAGTGGTCGACGACATCGGCAAGCTCCAGCGCGTCCACCGTGAGCTCGATGTCCATGTTGCCCTTGATCTTGCGCCGGCCGGTCGAGTCGGTGAACTCCTTGGCGGGCTTGGTCACCACCTTGAAGCCGTTATAGTCCAGCCAGTCGATCAGCGGCCGGATCGAGGAGTATTCCTGATCCTCGACCAGCGCGGTGTAGTAATAGGCCCTGAGCAGGTAGCCGCGCTTCTGGAAGCTCGCCAGAAGCTTGCGGTAGTCGATGTCGAAGCCGAGCGCCCGCGAGGTGGCATAGAGATTGGCGCCGTCGATGAAAAGAGCGATCTTTTCACGGGGATCGAACATTGAAAAACATCCCTTTCGAAAATTTCTGTCGTCTAAATGGACGTGACGGGCAGGCCCGGTAATGGTCCCTTTTGCCGTCTCATCCGAGATAACGCCAGATTTGTGGATATCCAAGGGCGCGGACGCGCATTGCAAGCAATTGTGATCGGCGCTATTTGAGCGGCGGATAAGGGTGATGTCCGGACATTGAGCCGGCCAAAGGCTCGTGCTTCGGGCGCTGCCGCCATAAAGCTTGTATTTCGGCGGCGTCCGGGTTATGGAGCCCGCCAGTTTTCCATCAAATCCACGCATGAAAGGGGCAGTCCATGGCCCGCGTAACCGTTGAAGATTGCATCGACAAGGTCGATAACCGTTTCGAGCTCGTGCTGCTCGCCGGCCACCGTGCCCGCCAGATCAGCCAGGGCGCGCAGATCACCGTTCCTCGCGACAATGACAAGAATCCGGTCATCGCGCTGCGCGAGATCGCAGAGGAGACGCTGTCGCCCGACGACCTCAAGGAAGACCTGATCCACTCGCTGCAGAAGCATGTCGAGGTCGACGAGCCGGAGGCCGATGGCGAGGCGATCGCCGATCAGACTGGAGCCGCCACCGCCGCTGCGGACACCGACGACGCCGAGGAGAACATCGCCTTCGACCGCATGAGCGAGGAAGACCTGCTCGCCGGTATCGAAGGTCTGGTGCCGCCGGAAAAGAGCGACGACTACTAAGCTTCGTCGGAACTTGCCTGGATCAAGCATCCGGCACTTCCGTCTCGTAAGTTTCGTGGCTATCTATGACATGCGCCGCAAGCAACAGCGGCGCATGATTCATTTCAGCACCGCGAGATCCCGCCCATGATGCGTCAGTATGAGCTTGTCGAGCGCGTGCAGCGCTACAAGCCTGACGTCAACGAGGCGCTGCTCAACAAGGCCTATGTCTACGCCATGCAGAAGCATGGCCACCAGAAGCGTGCCTCGGGCGATCCCTATTTCTCGCATCCGCTGGAAGTGGCGGCCATCCTCACCGAAATGCACATGGACGAGGCGACCATCGCGGTCGCCCTGCTGCATGACACGATCGAGGACACGACCGCGACCAGGGCCGAGATCGACGAACTGTTCGGCCCCGAAATGGGCAAGCTGGTCGAGGGCCTGACCAAGCTGAAGAAGCTCGACCTCGTCTCCAAAAAGGCCGAGCAGGCCGAGAACCTGCGCAAGCTGCTGCTCGCGATCTCCGAGGATATTCGCGTTCTCCTCGTCAAGCTCGCCGACCGCCTGCACAACATGCGCACGCTCGACCATATGCCTGAGTCCAAGCGCCTGCGCATCGCCGAGGAGACGATGGACATCTATGCGCCGCTAGCCGGCCGCATGGGCATGCAGGGCATGCGCGAGGAACTGGAAGAGATCGCCTTCCGCTACATCAATCCGGAAGCCTATCGCGCCGTCACCGCGCGGCTCGCCGAGATCTTCGAGCGCAACAAGGGCGTGCTGGACGAGATCGAAAAGGCGTTGTCGGGCCTGTTCGAAAAGCATGCGATCAAGGCCAGCGTCAAAAGCCGGCAGAAGAAGCCGTGGTCGGTGTTCCGCAAGATGGAGGCCAAGGCGCTGTCCTTCGAGCAGCTCTCCGACATCTTCGGCTTCCGCGTCGTCGTCGACACGGTCGAGGACTGTTACCGCGCGCTCGGCGCCATCCACACCACCTGGTCGATGGTGCCCGGCCGCTTCAAGGACTACATCTCGACGCCGAAGCAGAACGACTACCGTTCGATCCACACCACCATCGTCGGCCCGTCGCGCCAGCGCGTCGAATTGCAGATCCGCACCCGCGAGATGAACAAGATCGCCGAATACGGCGTCGCCGCGCATTCGATCTACAAGGACACGGGCGGCAAGGGGAACGGCGCCGCGCACGCGATCTCCAAGGAGACCAACGCCTATGCCTGGCTGCGGCGCACCATCGAGCAGCTGGCCGAAGGCGACAACCCTGAGGATTTCCTGGAAAACACCAAGCTGGAGCTGTTCCAGGACCAGGTGTTCTGCTTCACGCCCAAGGGCATGCTGATCGCGCTGCCGCGCGGCGCCACCCCCATCGACTTCGCCTACGCCGTTCACACCGATGTCGGCGACACCTGCGTCGGCGCCAAGGTCAACGGCCGCATAATGCCGCTGATGACGGAATTGAAGAACGGCGACGAGGTCGAGATCATCCGCTCCAAGGCGCAGGTGCCGCCGGCGGCCTGGGAATCGGTCGTCGTCACCGGCAAGGCGCGCGCCGCCATCCGCCGCGCCACCAAGAACGCCATCCGCAAGCAATATTCCGGGCTCGGCGCTCGCATCCTGGAACGCGCCTTCGAGCGCGCCGGCAAGAGCTTTGCCAAGGAGAGCCTGAAACCGGTGCTGCACCGGCTGGCGCGCAAGGACATCGAGGATGTGCTGGCCTCCGTCGGGCGCGGCGAGCTGGCATCGACCGACGTCATGAAGGCGGTGTTCCCCGACTACAAGGACGAGCGCGTCACGGTCGCGGCGCCCAAGCAGCGCGAGGAGGGCTGGTCGAAGATCCGCAACGCCGCCGGCATGCTGTTCCAGATGCCCGGCCGCGCCGCGCGCAAGGGCAAGGACCAGCAGCGCGAGGGCGCGGTGCCGATCCGCGGCGTGCGCGGCGACCTGCCAGTGCGCTTCGCGCCGGAAGGGGCGGTGCCCGGCGACCGTATCGTCGGCATCATCCAGCCGGGAACCGGCATCACCATCTATCCGATCCAGTCGCCGGCGCTGCAGGCCTTCGACGACCAGCCCGAGCGCTGGATCGACGTCCGCTGGGACATTGACGAGCGCACCAAGGAGCGCTTCCCGGCGCGCATTTCGGTTACTGCCATCAATGCGCCGGGATCCCTTGCCGACATAGCGCAGGTTGTTGCGTCGAACGATGCCAACATCCATACGCTGTCGATGGTGCGCACCGCTCCCGATTTCACCGAGATGCTGATCGACCTCGAGGTCTGGGACCTGAAGCATCTCAACCGGCTGCTGTCGCAGCTCAAGGACAATTCGAGCGTCAGCGACGCTCGGCGTGTGAACGGCTAACGATGAGCGACGAGAGAGGGAAGAAATGAACACCGAAGAAGTGCTGGGCATATTCCGCGAGGCCGGCGCCGTTCTCGAAGGTCATTTCATCCTGACGTCCGGCCTGCGCAGCCCGATCTTCCTGCAGAAGGCACGCGTCTTCATGCATGCCGACAAGACCGAGCGCCTGTGCAAGGCGCTGGCCGAGAAGATCCGAGAAAGTGTGCCGGGCGGGATCGACTATGTCGTCGGCCCGGCGATCGGCGGCCTGATCCCGGCCTACGAGACATCGCGTCATCTGGGCGCTCCAGCGATCTGGGTCGAACGGGAAGGGGGCGAGTTCAGGCTCCGCCGTTTCGAGATCGCCAAGGGGTCGCGTGTCGTCATCGTCGAGGACATCGTCACCACGGGACTCTCGATCCGCGAGACGATCGACTGCCTGCGCGAGCTCGGCGCCGAGGTGGTGGCAGCCGCCTGCATCATCGACCGCTCGGCCGGCAAGACCGATGTCGGCGTGCCGCTGATCGCGCTCGCAGAATATGAGGTGCCTGCCTATCCGCCCGACCGCCTGCCGCCGGAGCTTGCCGCCATCCCGGCCGTCAAGCCGGGCAGCCGGAACATCTGACGCCGCGATGCATGAAAACAAGCACTTGAGCGCGCCGCTTGAATCTCTTTGCCAGCGGCGCGCGTCGAGGTCGCGATGATTGCCGGCATCGACCATTTCGTGCTGACGGTCCGCTCGGTCGAAGCGACCTGCGATTTCTATCAGCGTGTGCTTGGCCTGCGGCGGCTGGACGAGCCGAACCGTCCGACCGCGCTTCTGTTCGGATCGCAGAAGATCAACCTGCATGAAGTCGGGCACACCTTCGAGCCGAAGGCAAGGACGCCGACGCCGGGCTCCGGCGATTTCTGCCTCGTCGCGGCGGTGCCTCTTTCCGACATCCGCGCCAGCCTCGAGGCCAACGGCGTGGCGGTCGAAGTCGGGCCGGTTGAGCGCATTGGGGCGCGCGGCAGGATGATGTCGGTCTATTTCCGCGATCCCGACGGCAATCTGGTCGAGGTTAGCGAATATCTGGCATAGCCTCCGTTTCGGTCAATTCAGACCGAGCCGCACAGCGCAGCGCCGGTCGAATGGTGATTATCGGCCTTGCCTCCCGGTTCGCTTCCTCAGTTTCGCCAGAATGGCGTTCTTGTTACAGCCTGCGGCAGACCATCGCGGCGGCGTTTCGTTGTTCCGTGGCCTGGCAGTCGCTATATCAAAGTTTTGTTGCCTTCCTGCGCCCTCGAAGCGCAAGATATGTCGGCGCGACCCGGGTAGCAGGGGAAGCGTGTGTTGGACCAGGAACTGAAACAGAGTGCTTTTTCGACGCCGAGAGCCTGATGGCCTCCTGGAGCGGTTGCGTACCTATCTGTGGCCGCGCCGTTCGTTCTCGCGCTCTGTGCAATATTTCTCCAAGCGCATCCTGCGGCTGAAGGCGACGCCCCATTCCGTCGCGGCCGGCGTCGCGGCGGGCGTTTTCGCGTCCTTCTTCCCGCTTGGCTTCCATTTCGTCATCGCCGCCGTGCTCTGCTGGGTGATCGCCGGCAATCTGGTGGCGGCGGCGCTGGGCGCAGTGTTCTTCGGCAATCCGCTGACCTTCCCGCTGCTTTGGGGCGCATCCTGGGAAACGGGCAAGCTCATCCTGCATGAACGTCTGCCCAAGCACGGCCCGCCCGAACATCTCGGCGAAATGATGCAAACGCTTTCCTTCGCCAAGTTGTGGCATCCGATCCTGGAGCCGATGCTCCTCGGCGCGGTGCCGCTTGGCCTGGTCTTCGGACTCATCTTCTATGGCATCACCCGCTGGGGCATGACCGTGTTTCGCGAGCAGCGGAAGCGGCGCATGGCCGAGCGGGCCGAGAAGGCCAAGCGCGCTGGCGGGCGGGAAGTTCCCGCGGAATGATCATCGGCATCGGCAGCGACCTGATAGACACCAGACGCATCGAGAAGTCGCTGGAGCGGCACGGCCAGCGCTTTATCCAGCGCATCTACACCGAGGTCGAACAGGCCAAATCCGAAGGCCGCGCGGCCCGCGCCGCCTCCTACGCCAAGCGCTTCGCCGCCAAGGAGGCCTGCGCCAAGGCGCTGGGCACCGGCATGGCCGAGGGTGTGTTCTGGCGCGACATGGGCGTGGTCAACCTGCCGAGCGGCGCGCCGACCATGGCTCTGACCGGAGGCGCCGCGGCAAGGCTGGAGAAAATCCTGCCCAAGGGCCACCGCGCGCTGATCCACCTCACCATCACCGATGATTTTCCGCTTGCTCAAGCCTTTGTGATCATCGAGGCAGTGCCCGCCGAACAAGCGCCACATTGATTCCATCTGACCACGGGCGGCATGACGTTGCCCAGCGCGCGCCGAGACTCTATACCAACCAACGCACAATCGAGGACGACATGAGCGTGGCTGAAAAATCGCAGAAGAAATCCGGCGGGCTTGGTGAAACCTTCTCCGTCATCATCCAGGCTCTGCTGCTCGCGCTTGTCATCCGCACGTTGCTGTTCCAGCCCTTCTCCATCCCGTCCGGTTCGATGCGGCCGACGCTGCTCGAGGGCGACTATCTGTTCGTCACCAAATGGGCCTATGGCTATTCGCGCTATTCGCTGCCCTTCGGCCCCAACATTTTCTCCGGCCGCATCTGGGGCTCGGAGCCCAAGCGCGGCGACGTGGTGGTGTTCAAGTTCCCGCCGGATCCGTCCGTCGACTACATCAAGCGCGTCGTCGGCCTGCCCGGCGACAAGATCCTGGTCAAGGACGGCCAGCTCTTCATCAACGGCACCGCCGTGCCGCGCGAAAAGGTCGGCCAGATCGACAATCCCGATATCACCGAGGTCGACCGTCCCGTCGACGTCTATCGCGAGACGCTGCCCAACGGCGTCACCTACGACACGCTCGACCTGACGCCCAATTCGATCGGCGACAACACACGCGAGTTCGACGTGCCGCCCGGTCACTATTTCATGATGGGCGACAATCGCGACAATTCCTCCGACAGCCGCTTCACCGTCGGTTTCGTGCCGGCCGAGAACCTTGTCGGCCGTGCCAACGTCATCTTCTTCTCGATCGCCGACGGCGCAAGCCCGTTGGAAATCTGGAAGTGGCCGTCGCTGATGCGCGCCGGACGCCTGTTCCATCTCGTCCACTAAGGTCATGGCGGCCACCAAGCGTTTGACCGCCGATGCCCTCGCCGAAGCGCTTTTCGAGCGCACCGGCCACGCCTTCGCCGACCGCCAGCGTCTGCAGCGCGCGCTGACTCATGCCAGCGCGCGCTCGACCCATGCCGGCGTCGACTACGAACGCTTCGAATTCCTGGGCGACCGCGTTCTCGGCCTTGTCGTGGCCGACATGCTGCTGGCGGCCTTTCCCGATGCCGCCGAGGGCGAGCTGTCGCTGCGCCTCAACGCGCTGGTCAACGCCGAGGCGCTTTCCGAGATCGCCGGGGAGATCGGCCTGCCGGAATTGATCCGCGCCGGCTCCGACGTGCGCAATCTCGACGGCCGCAAGCGAACCAATCTGCGCGCCGACGCGCTGGAGTCGCTGATTGCCGTGCTTTACCTGGATGGTGGCCTTGACGCTGCCCGCGCGTTCATCCACCGCTATTGGCAGCCGCGCTCGCAGGCGACAGGCGCCGCCCGCCGCGACGCCAAGACCGAACTGCAGGAATGGGCGCACCAGGCGGCTGCCGGCGCGGTTCCGGCCTACCGGGTGGATGGTCGCGAAGGCCCCGACCACGATCCGCTGTTCACCGTCAGCGTGAAAGTCGGTTCCTTTGCGCCGGCGATCGGCAGCGGCCGTTCCAAGCGCGAGGCGGAACAGGCAGCGGCGGCGGTGCTGTTGCTGCGCGAAGGCGTGTGGAGCGCGACATGACCGGCACCGAAGCCCCTGAAACACCCGCTACGCGTTCCGGCTTCGTCGCGCTGATCGGCGCGCCCAATGCCGGCAAGTCGACGCTGGTCAACCAGCTGGTCGGCGCCAAGGTGTCGATCGTCACCCACAAGGTGCAGACAACCCGCGCGATCGTGCGCGGCATCGCCACGCATGAGAACGCGCAGATCGTCTTCGTCGACACGCCCGGCATCTTCAAGCCGAAGCGCCGGCTGGACACGGCGATGGTCACCACCGCCTGGGGCGGCGCCAAGGATGCCGACGTCGTCGTGCTTCTGATCGATGCCGAACGCGGCATCAAGGGCGATGCCGACGCCATCCTCGACCGGCTGAAGGACGTCCAGCAGCCGATGCTGCTCGTCCTCAACAAGGTCGACCGGGTCAAGCCGGAGACGCTTCTGGCGCTGGCATCGGCAGCAAACGAAAGAGTTCCGTTCAAGCGCACCTTCATGGTTTCGGCGCTCACCGGCTCCGGCTGCAAGGACCTGCTCGACTATCTTGCCGAGACGCTGCCGGCCGGGCCCTGGTATTATCCGGAAGACCAGATATCCGACCTGCCGATGCGCCAGCTCGCGGCCGAGATCACCCGCGAGAAACTCTATCTGAGACTCCATCAGGAGCTTCCCTATTCCTCGCATATCGAGACCGAGAAATGGGAAGAGAAGAAGGACGGCTCGGTGCGGATCGAGCAGGTCATCTATGTCGAGCGCGACAGCCAGAAGAAGATCGTGCTCGGCCACAAAGGCGAGACGATCCGCGCCATCGGCCAGGCCGCGCGCGCCGAGATCGCCGAGATCCTCGAGCAAAAGGTGCATCTCTTCCTGTTCGTGAAGGTGCGCGAGAACTGGGGCGACGACCCCGAGCGCTATCGCGAGATGGGGCTGGAGTTTCCGCACTGATGCATGTCGCCCAAAAGTGCGGCGCGGTTTTGGGATGACGACATGCATGACTCAGATGCATGCCGTCTAAAACCGCGCAGCGATTTAGGACAACGACATGCATGACCCGAAAGTGGAAATCGACACCGATCTCGTGCGCCGGCTGGTCGATGCGCAGTTTCCGGAATGGCGGCATTTGCCGGTGAAGCCCGTCGCGTTCGGTGGTTGGGACAACCGCAC
>NZ_RZSL01000148.1:0-11956 GCF_003997355.1 Mesorhizobium sp. M1E.F.Ca.ET.041.01.1.1
CCTGTAGCCGGCGCCGTCACGCGCCCAGGACTTGGTGTCGATCGACATGCCGGAGCCCGAACCGAAAGTCTCGCCGAACTTGTCCTTCTGGCCGGCCGGAATGCGGCCGACGCCTACAAGCCCCTTGTTGACATAGGCGACGCCTTCGGCGCGCGCCGGGGTGAGGGCGGTGAACAGAGCAAGTGCCGCGCCGAGCGCGACGGTTCGGGTAAGATGCTTCATGAAATATCCCCTTGTGACGAGCGGAGCGGCCATGGCTGAAAGAGCGCGGCATCGGCGATGCGGCGGCCCTCGAACGGTCTAGGACGTGAACGTGATGGTTGCGTGACAAGAGGGGTGCACTTCCCCCTTCTCCCCTTGTGAGAGAAGGTGGATCGGCGCGTCAGCGCCGAGACGGATGAGGGGTGTTGGAAGAAATGAGGCGCAAGAAAATCAAAGGATTATAAGCGCTTAATCCTTTGACGCAGCGATCCGTCCAACACCCCTCATCCGACCTCGCTTCGCGAGGCCACCTTCTCCCACAAGGGGAGAAGGAGAGGGTGCTCAATCGCTTTCCCGCGCGATCAGCTCCAGCGGCCAGACCTCGCGGACGGTTCGCGGTCCCTCCGGGCCGGCATAGGCGGGGAGCGAGGCGAGCAGCATTTCGGCCAGCCGCCGGCCCATGGGCTCCAGCGACGGACGGAAGGCGGTCAGCGCCGGCGAGAAGTAGCGGCAAAGCGGCGTGTCGACGATTACGATCACCGCTATGTCGTGGCCGGGCCTGATGCCCATCTCGGCCAGTGCTTTGCAGCCGCCGAGCGCCATGGCGTCATTGTTGAAGATGATCGCCGTTGGCCTGTCCTTGGAGAGCATGACGCGCGGCGTCACCTGGTAGCCGCCGGCCTCGTTGATGAAGCCGTCGGCGATCAGGCCGGGGTCGACTTCGATGCCGTGCCTCTTCAGCGCCCTGCGGTAGCCGTCGAGGAACAGGTAGCCGAAGTTGAGATCAAGCGAAGGGCGGATGGCGGCAATGCGGCGGTGGCCCCGCGCGACCAGCCGGTCGACGGCTTCATCACCCGCTCTCTCGAAATCGATATCAAGCGAAGGATAGGTGTCGCCGCCGGATTGACTTCGGCCAAGCGTGGCGAAGGGAAAGCCCGCCTTGCTGAGATAGTCGATCCGATCGTCTTCCCGCCGTGTATTGGCCAACACGACCGCGTCGGCCCGGCGCGTCTCAACCACGCGGCGCAGCCTCTCCTGCTGATATTGACCGGGCTCACCCATGACGACCATCAGATCCAGGTCATACTCGGCGAGCCGCGCCTGCAGACCGGTCAGGAACGGGATGAAGAACGGCTCGCCATATTGCTGGTCACCGGGATGCGGTTGGAGCATGAAGGCGATCGAATGGGTGGCGCCTTTCCTCAGACTCCGGCCGGACTGGTTGGGCGCGTAGTTCAGCTTCCTGGCGGCCTCGAGCACGCGCTGGCGCGTCTCCGCATTGACATCGGCGCGGCCGTTCAGCGCGCGGGACACGGTGCCGATCGAAATGTTCAGGTGACGCGCGAGATCGTGGATGCTGGACGCCAAGGCCGGTTCTCCCCCTGTCTTCGCTAGCACCGGCCGCCCTTCAGGCCAAGCAGTGGATGTCGATTTTCGCGAGCAGGTGATTGACATTCTACGCTATCGGGTGTGTTGTCGTAAACGTTTACGGAAAAACGTTTACGGTGATGCCGTGGATTGCCGTGACACTCGGCCTGGAGGGGCCGAGCGGAGGAGGAGCGCTGGATGATGAAGGTCGTCCTGGTCGGGTGCGGAGCCATGAGCAGGCAGTGGCTCGATGCCGCAAGGCAGATCGAGGGGCTCGCCATTGCCGGCCTCGTCGATCTCGATGCGGCGCGGGCTGAGGCGAGGGCGCGCGAATACGAGCTCGCCAACGCAGTCGTCGGCACCAGCCTCGACGCCGTCCTCGATGAGACGAAGCCCGACGCCGTATTCGATGTCGTGGTTCCGGCGGCCCGCCGCGAGGTCGCGCTTTCGGCTTTTGCCCATCACTGCCATCTGCTCACCGAGAAGCCACTCGCCGACAGCCCCGAGAACGCGCGCGCCATCGTCGAAGCGGCGCGCCGCGCGGGCCGCATCCACGCGGTCGTCCAGAACCGGCGCTATGTCACCAATGTCAGACGGATCAGACGCTTCCTCGACTCCGGCGCCATCGGCAAGCCGACCAGCATCCATGCCGATTTCTTCATCGCGCCGCATTTCGGCGGGTTTCGCGAGGAGATGGCGCATGTCCTGCTACTCGACATGGCGATCCACACCTTCGACGCCGCGCGCTACATGGTCGCCGGCGAGCCGGCCAGCGTTTATTGCCAGGAGTGGGAGCCGGCCAGTTCCTGGTACCGGCAGGGCTCGTCGGCGAGCGCCGTCTTCGACCTCGGCGGTGGCAAGGTCTTCACCTATGCCGGCTCCTGGTGCGCCGACGGTTTCCGCACCAGTTGGGAAGGCAGTTGGCGTATCGTCGCCGAGCGCGGCAGCCTGTTGTGGGACGGACATGGCGGGCTGAAGGCGGAGGTGATTGCGTCCGGCCGCGACGGAATTATCGACAAGACGCAGCCGATCGAGGTGCCGGCGCTCGACGCCGCTGATCGGGTGGGCGGCCATCTCGGCATCATCCAGGATTTCATGCGCGCGATCGAAACCGGCACCGAGCCGGAGACGCGCGGCACCGACAACATCAAGAGCCTGGCCATGGTCTTCGGCGCCATCGAAAGCGCGGAGACCGGACGGCGCGTGGCGATCGCGACCCAGGAAGGATGACGATGCCAAACCCGCTTCTCGACATCAGGATCGGCACCATGGTGCGGGCCAATCTCGACGACCCGGCCGCCTACATCAAACAGATCCTGCCGTTCGGCTTCGAGAGCATCCAGCCCTTCTTCTGGCAGACGCTGGGCGGCAAGGATCTGCGGCGGTTGGCTGGAGAGATACACGAGGCGATCGGCGATGCCGACGTGACCGTTTCCTCGATCGGCGTTTTCGGCAATCCGCTGGAAAGCGGCGATACCGATCGCGGCGTGCTCGCGGCCTGGGAGACCGTGATCGACAATGCGCACCTCTTCGGCACCTCGCTGATCAGCGGCTTCACCGGCCGCATCCGCGGCAAACCGCTGACCGACAGCCTGCCACGCTTCCGAGAAGTGTGGGGGGCATTGGCGAAGCGCGCCGCCGACAAGGGCGTGCGCATCGCCTTCGAGAATTGCGCCATGGACGGCAACTGGGCGAGCGGCGACTGGAACATCGCGCATAACCCGGATGCCTGGGAGCTGATGTTCAATGAATTGCCCAACCACAATCTCGGCCTCGAGTGGGAGCCGTGCCATCAGCTCGTCTATCTGATCGACCCGATCCCGCAGATCCGCAAATGGGCGCCGCGCATCTTCCATGTCCATGGTAAGGACGCGACCGTGCGCTGGGACGTGATCCGCGAGCACGGCGTGTTCGGCCGCCTGCCCTTCGTGCAGATGCGCACGCCGGGCTTCGGCGACAGCAACTGGACGCGCGTGATCAGCGAATTGCGGCTGGCCGGCTACAAGGGCGCCATCGACATCGAAGGCTGGCACGACCCGGTCTATCGCGGCGACCTCGAGATCACCGGCCAAGTGCGCGCGCTCGACTATCTGAAGCAATGCCGGGGAGGGAACAGCTACCTGCCCAATCCGGTTTGAGTGCCGGCCGGCGGGAGGAGCCGGCCGATCCGAATCACTGTCGAAGCCCTTGATCGCGAGGGAACAAAAGGGAGGAACGTGCATGAGCATGACGACCAGAAGGACTGTTCTACGCTCGACCGTCGTGGCGGCCGCCACGGCGCTCTGCGCCTCGATTTCCACCTTGCCGGCAAAGGCGCTTGACGCCCAATGGTGCAAGGACGTCCATATCCGCTTCTTCGTCGGCGGCGCCGAGGGCGACGCCTTCGGCACCATCGTCTACAATGGCGCCAAGCAGGCGGCCGCCGATCTCGGACCGAAAGTCGACTACATCTTCTCCCAGTGGGACGTCGAGAAGATGGTGCAGCAATTGCGCGAGGCGGTGGCGGTCAAGCCGAACGGCATCGCCATGATGGGCCATCCGGGCGACGCCGCGATCATGCCGCTGGCCGAGCAGGCGCATAAGGACGGCATCAAGATGATGTACCAGAACGTGCCCGTGCCGAAGGTGGTGGCGGCGTTCGGCGGCGGCTATGTCGGCGCGCAGCAGGAACAGCAGGGCCGCGCGCTCGGCGCCGAGGCCTTCAAGCTCGGCAAGCTCAAGGCCGGCGACAAGGCGATCATGATCGGCCCGTTCGAGAACGAGAACCGCGGCGCGCGCGAGCGCGGCACGGTCGCGGCGCTGAAGGAAGCGGGTGTCGAGGTCATCCAGCTCTCCTCGCCGCCGAGCGGCGAATGGGCGTCCGATCCCAACCTTGCCATTCCGGTGATCACGGCAGCGTTGCTAAACCACCCGGATGTCAAGGCGGTCGGCTATCCCGGCGGCCAGATGCTCGGCAATGTCGCCACCTACATGCAGGCGGCGGGTCGCAAGCCGGGCGACATCTTCAATTTCGGCTTCGACACCAGTCCGCAGATCGTCGAAGGCTTCAAGGGCGGCTGGGTGCAGTTGACCGCCGACCAGCAGCCCTTCCTGCAGGGCTATCTGCCGATCCTCAGCCTCTGCCAGCAAGCGGTGCTCGGCCTCGCGCCGATGAATGTCGACACCGGCGCCGGCTTCGTGACGCCGCAGAACTACGAGATCGTCTCAGAGCTCGCCAAGCAGGCGTTGCGCTGACCTCCCAGGCTGCCGGCCGGGCTCGACCCGGCCGGCAGGACCGCCGGCGACGCCGGCAAGCGACAATCAAGGCGAGGATCGCATGGCCGAACGCATCATCGAACTGCGCGACATCAAGAAATCCTATGGCCAGGTCTATGCGCTGGGCGGGGTCAACCTCAGCGTCGATCGCGGCGAGGTGGTCGGCCTGATCGGCGACAACGGCGCCGGCAAGTCGACACTGATCAAGATCCTGTCCGGCGTGGTCAAGCCGACCAGCGGCGAGATCCTCGTGCGCGGCCAGCCGGTCACCGGATGGAGCGCCGCGCGCTCGCGCGACGCCGGCATCGAGACCGTGTTCCAGGACCGGGCTCTCGCCGTGCAGCAGACGATCGTGCGCAACATCTTCATGGGCCGCGAGCTCACCGGCTGGCTGGGCTGGCTGAAGGTCAACAAGGAGATCGAGGAGGCGAGCCGGCTGATGCGCGAGATCGGCTTCACCTCGAAAGTGTTCACGCCGCATTCCATCGTCGGCCAGCTTTCGGGCGGCGAACGCCAGGGCGTGGCGATCGCGCGCGCCATCTACAAGCAGGCGGAGCTGATCATCCTCGACGAGCCGACGACGGCGCTGTCGCTGACCGAGACCGCCAAGGTCTTCCATTTCGTGCGCCAGGTGCGGGCAAGCGGCCGGTCGATCCTGTTCATCGGCCACAACATCCATCATGTCTTCGACATTGCCGACCGCTTCGTGGTGCTCGACCGCGGCAAGGTGGCGCTCACCGCCGACCGCAGCGAGGTCAAATCGGCCGAAGACCTCATCAACTTCATGGAAGACGTAGCACACCCGGGCGGCTTGCCGGGGCTGCATGAGGCAGGCGGAGCGGAGCAGAGAGCGTGATGAGCAAGGCCATGGAACCCGATCTGCAAACGCCTCTGGGAAGGGCAAGCGGCCAAGCAGCCAAGGAATCAGGCAAGAAGTGGAACCATCCCTCCGACCACTGGCTGCGCGGCTTCGTCCTCGACAACCGCGCCGCCCTCGGCACGCTCGCCGTGTTCATCGTCATGATGGCGGTCTTCATCATCGCCAACCCGACCGTCTTCACCACCTGGTATCTCTACAGTTCGGTGCTCACGACGCTTCCGGTGGCGCTGTTCGTGGTCGTGCCGCTGGTCTTCGTCGTCACCTGCGGCGAGATCGACCTGTCGTTTCCGGCGACGATGGGCTTTGCCTCCTGGGTGTTCGCGCTGGTCGTGCAGGCCGGCTACGATCCGTTCCTCGGCATTGCCGCCGCGCTCGTCACCGGCACGCTGCTCGGCTTCCTGGTCGGATCGCTGGTGGTCTATGGCGGGCTGTCGTCGCTGATCGCCACACTCGGCATGAATTTCCTGCTGCGCGGCCTGATCCAGATCATCAACGAGGGCAAGTCGACGGCGGTGACCAGTCTGGCCGACAGCTCGGCCTACGCGATCTTCTCCAGCCAGATCTGGGGCATCCCAGTGCAGATCTTCTGGGCCATCGCCTTCGTCGTCTTCTCGGCGCTGCTCTACAACCGCCACCGCTTCGGCGCGCAGGTGAAGGTGGTCGGCGACAATCCGGACAGCGCCAAGCAGATGGGCATCGACGTCAAGCGCGTGCGGGTGAAGGTGTTCGTCTTCACCGGCATCGGAGCCGCGATCGCCGGCACCTTCTCGGTGATGATCAACTTCACCTGGTGGCCGACGGCGGGCGACGGCTATCTGTTGCCGGTGCTGGCGTCGGTGTTCGTCGGCGGTACGCCGACCTGGGGCGGCATAGGCACGGTCGTCGGCGGCGCGATCGGCGCGGTCACCGTCTCGTTCATCCAGACCGGCGTGGTGGCGGCGGGCCTGAGCGGCTTTTACGTCCAGTTCTTCAACGGGCTGATCATCATCCTGTCGCTGCTCGGCCACAAATGGAACCAGGCAAGGTATCGGTGAGGGGGCTGATCAAACGCTGGTGACGAAGCCGTCCAGCACGCGTTTCTGGCCGGCCTTGTCGAAGTCGATGGTGAGCTTGTTGCCGTCGATGGCCGCGATGTTGCCATTGCCGAACTTCTGGTGGAAGACGCGGTCGCCGACGTTGAAGGCTGACGGCGTATCGGCGACGGACTTGGCGACCAGCTCGCCCTCGATGGTGCGGCCCTTCACGCTCGTCCTGCCGGCGCCATAGCCGCTGTCGGTCTCGCCATAGCCGATGCGCTCGACCTGGTGGCCGGAGCGGGTGCCCCAGTTGCGGTCGGTCGCCTCGGTGCGGTTGGCTTGCGCGCGCTGCCAGCCAGGCGTCGCATAGGTGTTGGAGAAGCTGCCCGATTTCTCGGCGCCGATATTGTCGAAGCGCGACGCGCCGTAAGGGTTTTGCCGGCCGCCGCCGCGGCCGGAGGCAAATGAGCCGCCGCCATAAGGATTGCCGTAGCCGCCGTAGGAATTGCCGCCGTCGGCGACATCGACATGGGTTTCCGGCAGTTCGTCGAGGAAGCGCGACGGGATCGTCGATTGCCACAGGCCATGAATGAGACGGTTGGAGACGAACCAGATGTGGAGGTTCTTCTTGGCGCGCGTCAGGCCGACATAGGCAAGGCGGCGCTCTTCCTCCAGGCCGGAGCGGCCGCCTTCGTCGAGCGCGCGCTGATGCGGGAAGAGGCCTTCCTCCCAGCCAGGCAGGAAGACGGTCTCGAATTCGAGACCTTTGGCCGAATGCAGCGTCATGATCGAGACCGCGTCGAGCGACTCGCCTTGCTCGGCCTCCATGACCAGCGCGACATGTTCCAGGAAGGAACGCAGCGACTCATACTCCTCCATGGAGCGGATCAGCTCCTTGAGGTTCTCCAACCGCCCGGGCGCTTCCGCCGAACGGTCGTTCTTCCACATGTCGGTGTAGCCGCTCTCCTCGAGAATGGTCTCGGCGAGCTCGGTGTGCGGCTTGGTCTCCAGCGCCTTCTGCCAACGCTCGAAATTGGCCGCGACTTCGCGCAAGGCGGCGCGCGGTTTCGGCTTCAGCTCGTCGCTTTCGGCAAGCGTCGCGGCGGCCTCCAGCATCGGGATGCGTAATGTCCGCGCTGTGTCGTGGATCTGGCGGATGGTGGCTTCGCCGAGCCCGCGCTTCGGCACGTTGACGATGCGCTCGAAAGCGAGGTCGTCGCCGCCGTTGGCAACGACACGGAAGAAGGCCAGCGCATCGCGGATTTCCATCCGCTCGTAGAAACGCGGGCCGCCGATGACGCGGTAGTTGAGGCCAAGCGTGATGAAACGGTCTTCGAAGGCGCGCATCTGGAAGGACGCGCGCACCAGGATCGCCATGTCGTTCAGATTGTGCTTCTGGCGCTGGTAGGCCTCGATCGTCTCGCCGATGGCGCGCGCTTCTTCTTCCGAGTCCCAGGCGGCATGGACATGCACCTTGTCGTCCTCGGGGTCGTCGCGGTCGGTGAACAGCGTCTTGCCGAAGCGGCCTTCATTGTAGGCGATGAGGTGCGAGGCCGCGCCCAGGATGTGCGCGGTCGAGCGGTAGTTGCGCTCCAGCCGGATGATGGTGGCGCCAGGAAAATCCTTGTCGAAGCGCAGGATGTTGTCGACCTCGGCGCCGCGCCAGCCATAGATCGACTGATCGTCGTCGCCGACGCAGCAGATGTTTACTCTGTTTTCGCTCACGGGCTGTTCCGCGCCTGCCGGCGCGGGCCCTCCGCGGGGGCCTCGCAACGGCTCGGACGCCCGGTCGGGCTTGCGGCCTTCGGCCGAAATATCCCATTCATCGCTGCGGTCTAGCGGTTCCTCTTCGGGAACTGGTGGTCTGTAGTGGCCGCCCTCTGTTCTATCGATGGTGGACTTCGAAGTGCTCGGTGCGCGGCCGCCCGGAGTTCCATTTCTCGGCGTTCCCGGCCGCTGCGCCAGCAGGCGCAGCCACATGTATTGCGCGGTGTTGGTGTCCTGGTACTCGTCGACCAGGATGTATTTGAACTTGCGGTGATAGTCCTTCAGCACGTCCGGATAGGCGCGGAAGATGCGGATCGGGTGATAGAGCAGGTCGCCGAAGTCGCAGGCGTTCAGCGTCTGCAGCCGCTCCTGATAGGCCTTGTAGAGCTGGCGGCCCTTGCCGTTGCCGAAGCTGCGCGCATCGCCTTCCGCAATCTCGTCCGGGCCGAGGCCCTTGTTCTTCCAGTTGTCGATCATCTGGGCGAACTGCTTGGCCGGCCAGCGCTTGTCGTCCAGCCCTTCGGCTTGGATGATCTGCTTGATCAGCCGCACCACGTCGTCGGTGTCGAGGATGGTGAAATCGGATTTCAGCCCGGCAAGCTCGGCGTGACGGCGCAAGAGCTTGACGCCGATCGAGTGGAAGGTGCCGAGCCAGGGCATGCCCTCGACATTGCCTTCGCCGATCAGCAAGCCGATGCGCTGCTTCATCTCGCGCGCGGCCTTGTTGGTGAAGGTCACGGCGAGGATCTGCGATGGGAAAGCCCTGCCGGTGGCAAGGATATGGGCGATGCGCGTGGTCAAGACCCGCGTCTTGCCGGTGCCGGCTCCGGCCAGAACCAGAACCGGGCCTTCCGTTGTTTCGACGGCAAGCCGCTGCTCGGGATTGAGGCCCTTCAGATAGTCGGGCGCGCTGTTTTGAGCGCTGCGGGCGGCCATGGCGCGCGCGGCAATGCCGGACGGGGCCGCGGGCCGCGCATTCGGTTCGTCAAAGAAGGGCATGTCTTCCGAAAACCCGGACATCGCCCCGAATGTAGTGATTCGGCAGCGAAAGGCCAGAAGCGTCTACGTTTTGTTCCATTTTTGCGCTGCTCTGGTTCGCTTGACAGGCGCGGCCGGGGAGGGAAAGCTGCCGGCAGGGCAGGGACGGCACGCCGTTGCCTGAGAGGCGCCGCGCGGCGCAACAGTCGAAGGAGTATCATCTTGGCTGTCACCATCACCTCCCTCGTCCTCTTCCTCATCGGCATGGTTCTCGGCGGCGGCGGCGTCTGGTTGGTCTCGCTGGGCGGCAGCTGGTACTACGTGATTGCCGGCCTTGCTTTCCTGATCACCGCCTTTCTTGTCTTCCGCCGCAAGTCGACATCGTTATGGCTCTACGCGGCGTTCGTGATCGCCACGCTGTGCTGGGCTGTCTGGGAGATCGGCTTCGACTGGTGGCAGCTCGCTCCGCGCGGCGGCGTCATCGTGCTTATCGCGCTGTGGCTGCTGACGCCGTGGGCACGCCGCGGGTTCGCTGGTCCTGACGGGCGGGCGCCGCTGATCCTGGCGGTGTTGGCCTCGCTTGCGGTCGCGGGGTACTCGATGACGGCCGACCCCAAGGACATCGGCGGCACGCTGGGTTCCGACAAGGTGGCGCCGACGGCCAATCTCGGCGGCGACATGCAGGCCGGCGAATGGCATTTTTACGGCCGCACGCCGTTCGGCCAGCGCTACTCGCCGCTCGACCAGATCACGCCGGACAATGTCGCCAGGCTGCAGCCGGCCTGGACCTATCGCACCGGCGATGTGAAAGGTCCCGACGATATCGGCGAGACGACCTATCAGGTGACGCCGCTGAAAGTTGGCGATGCACTCTTCATCTGCACGCCGCACAACTTCGCCATCGCCATCGATGCCGCGACCGGCAAGGAGAAGTGGCGCTATGATCCGAAGATCAAGCTGGACCCCGACCGCCAGCATCAGACCTGCCGCGGTGTTTCCTATTACGCCGATGCCAAGATCGCGGCCGGACAACCATGCGCCGCGCGTGTCTATCTGCCGACGTCCGACGCGCGTCTGATCGCGCTCGATGCCGCGAACGGCCAGGTATGTCCGTCCTTTGCCGAAGGCGGGACGCTGAACCTGCTCGCCAACATGCCCTATCCGAAGTCGGGCTACTATTATTCGACCTCGGCGCCGCTGATCGTCGCCGGCAAGATCATCGTCGGCGGCGCGGTCAACGACAATTATTCGACCGAGGAGCCTTCGGGCGTCATTCGCGCCTACGACGCCGGCACTGGCGCGCTGTTGTGGAATTGGGATTCCGGCAATCCGGACCAGACGACGCCGCTGCCTGCGGGGCAAAAATACACGAACAACTCGCCGAACATGTGGTCGACGGCGAGCGCCGACGAGAAGCTCGGCCTGCTCTATGTGCCGCTCGGCAACCAAACGCCGGACCAGCTCGGCATGGGCCGCAGCGCCAATGCCGAGAAATTCTCCTCCTCGATCACCGCGCTCGACCTCAACACCGGGCAATTGCGCTGGGTTCGCCAGCTGGTGCATCACGATCTGTGGGACATGGACGTGCCGGCCCAACCGACGCTGGTCGACATCACCTCGGTCAACGGCACGGTCGTGCCGGCACTGGTCGGGCCGACCAAGCAGGGCGACCTCTATATGCTCGACCGGAGCACCGGAGAGCCGATCATCCCGGTGAAGGAAATGCCGGCGCCGGGCGGCGCGATCGAAGGCGACCATGCCTCGCCGACACAGCCGGAATCGGACCTGTCTTTCAATCCCAAGCCGCTGACCGGCGCCGACATGTGGGGCGTCACCATGTTCGACCAGCTGGCGTGCCGGATCGAGCTCAGGAAGCTGCGCTATGAGGGGCGCTATACGCCGCCCTCGCTGCAGGGATCGCTGATCTATCCCGGCAATTTCGGCGTCTTCAACTGGGGTGGCGTCGCGGTCGACCCGGTGCGGCAGGTGATGTTCGGCATGCCGACCTATCTCGCCTTCACGTCTAAGCTCATTCCGCGCGCTGACGTGCCGCCGCCGGGCGACAACACCAAAGGCAGCGAACAGGGGCTCAACCGCAACGAGGGCGCGCCTTACGCGGTGGTGATGGGACCGTTCGTGTCGCCGCTCGGCATTCCCTGCCAGGCGCCGCCCTGGGGCTATGTCGCCGGCGTCGATCTCAGGACGGGAACTATCGCCTACAAGCATCGCAACGGCACCGTCTACGACATGACGCCGCTGCCGCTGCCGTTCAAGGTCGGCGTGCCGGGCATTGGCGGGCCGATGGTCACCGCCGGCGGGGTCGCCTTCCTGGGCGCCGCGGTCGACGATTATCTGCGCGCCTACGATCTCACCACCGGCAGGCAGCTCTGGCGGGCAAGGCTGCCCGCGGGAGGGCAGTCGACGCCGATGACCTACACGGTCGCCGACGGCCGCCAGTTCGTCGTCATCGTCGCCGGCGGTCACGGCTCGG
>NZ_RZSL01000149.1:0-11872 GCF_003997355.1 Mesorhizobium sp. M1E.F.Ca.ET.041.01.1.1
AAGCGGCATCAACGAACCGGGGTGGGGGTGAGGAAAAGCGCAACGCCACTACCCCCACCCCGCTCCGCTTCGCGGATCGACCCTCCCCACAAGGGGGAGGGTGGGAGGCGCCGTCACTTGCTCATCGCCGCCAGCCACTCGTCCACCCAGGCTTTGCGGTTGGCCGCGACCTCCTCGGGACTGAACAGCAAGGTCTTGGTCGGCTTCACCAGCTTGTTGAAGGCCGGGTTGAGCGGCTTGTCGGTCTTGCCGGCCGGGAACATCCAGTTGGTCTCCGGGATGACGTCCTGGAATTTCGGCCCGGTCATGAAAGCGATGAACTTTTCCGCCTGCGGGTTCTTCGCGCCCGTCTTGGTGACGCCGGCGACTTCGATTTGCAGGTATTCTCCCTCCTCGAAGGACGCCGCCTGGTAGCGTTCGGTGTTCTCCGCCACCATGTGATAGGCCGGCGAGGTGGTGTAGGAGAGCACCATCGGCGCCTCACCCTTGGTGAACAGGCCGTAGGCCTCGCTCCAGCCCGGCGTCACGGTCAGCACCTTCTGCTTCAGCTTCGCCCAGGCTTCCGGCGCCTTGTCGCCATAGACCGACTTCACCCAGAGCAGCAGGCCGAGGCCCGGCGTCGAGGTGCGCGGATCCTGGATGACGATCTTGTCGGAGGCGCTGCCCTCGACCAGCTCCTTCAGGCTTTTCGGCGGGCTCTTCAGCTTCTCGGTGTCGTAAACGACGGCGAAATAGCCGTAGTCAAAGGGCACGAAGGTATCGTCGCTCCAGCCGCCGGGCACGTTGATGCCGGACACTTCGCCATGCGGCGCGAACAGGCCGCTCGCCTTGGCGTCCGCCGTCAGGTTGGTGTCGAGCCCGAGCACGATATCGGCCTTGGTGCCGGTGCCTTCCAGCTTGACGCGATTGAGCAATGCCACGCCGTCGGCGACCGAGACGAATTCGAGGTCGCAGCCGCATTCGGCCTCGAATTCCTTCTTCACCGCGGGTCCGGGACCCCAGTCGGCGGTGAAGCTTTCATAGGTATAGACAGTGAGCTTGTCCTTCGCCTCGGCGGGCCCGAGACCCGCCAGCAGCGAAACCAGGCCGGTTGCGAGAATAAGCTGGGACCATAGTGAGCGCATCGGCGCCTCCTTCGTTCGTGTTAAAGGAATTGAGGCGTCGGGTGGTCCGAGACGTCTAATCCCTCCGCCGGTACAAACCGGATCAGGTTCAGCGGGTTGGCTTTTTCTGCCTCTCAGCCGGTTCGCAAAAGTAGCGTCCGGCACCCCGTTAGAGCGCTTCGAGACATAGGCCCGGCCGAAGCGGCGCGCAAGCGGAAGTTGCCGGGCATCCAATGCATCACGGCTTACTCCGTAACGAGCGCCGTTCCGTTTGGATGCGCCCGGCTTCCGTTTCGCGGGCGGGGCTGGTAAGGGCGACGGCCATGGGCACATTCACCATCCTGCTTGGCGGCGAACTCGTCCGCACGCCTCGGCTCGAGCGCCAGATCGAAGGCTCGCGCGTCATCGCCGCCGACGGCGGCATCGGCCATGCCCGCATGCTTGGCCTCGTGCCGGAGCTCTGGGTAGGCGATTTCGATTCGGTGCCCGCGGACCTGCCGGAGGATCTGGCCGCCGTGCCGCGCAAGATCTTTCCGGCCGAGAAGGACATGACTGACGGCGAGCTCGCCATCGCCGAAGCGCTCGCGCGCGGCGCCACCAGCCTGGTGCTGGCCGGCGCCTTCGGCGGCAGGCGCGCGGACCATGCCTTTCTGCATCTGGCGCTTGGGCTTCGGCTGGCCGAGGCCGGCACCAATATTCTGCTGACCAGCGGCGCACAGGAAGGTGTCCCCATCCTGCGGGGCAAGGCCGGCTTCGACTATGCCGACGGCACCTTGTTCTCGGTGCAGGGCTTCTCCGATCTCACCGGCCTGACGGTCACCGGCGCAAAATGGCCGCTCGATCGCGTCGCGGTGGCGTTCGGCTCCTCGCTCACTATATCGAACGAGGTCAAGGGACGGCTCGAGATCGCGCTCGAGCGCGGCCGGGCGCTGCTTCTCGCCCACCCTTATCCTCTTCCCGAAAGCTGAAATGGCTCCGCCTCTTCTCAATCTCGACGGCATAAAACTGACCTTCGGCGGCACGCCGCTGCTCGACGGCGCAGCACTGAGCGCCTCCGCCGGCGAGAAGATCGCGCTGGTCGGCCGCAACGGCTCGGGCAAGTCGACGCTGCTCAAGATCGCCGCCGGGCTGATCGAGCCGCAGGACGGCGAGGTCTTCCGCCAGCCTTCGGCGACGGTTCGCTATTTGCCGCAGATGCCGGACATGGACGGCTTCGCCAGCGTGCGCGCCTATGTCGAGGCGGGGCTGGGCCCGGCTGACGATCCGCATCGCGCTACTTATCTCATGGAGCATCTCGGCCTTACCGGCGAGGAACGGCCGAACGACCTTTCCGGCGGCGAGGCACGCCGCGCAGCCCTTGCCCGTGTCATGGCGCCCGAGCCCGACATTCTGCTGCTCGACGAGCCGACCAACCATCTCGACCTGTCGATCATCGAATGGCTGGAAGAGGAGCTTGCACGCACCTCCTCGGCGGTGATCCTGATCTCGCATGACCGCCGCTTTCTCGAACGCGTCTCGCGCGCCACCGTCTGGCTCGACCGCGGCCAGACGCGGCGGCTGGACAGGGGCTTTGCGCATTTCGAGGAGTGGCGCGACCAGGTGCTTGAGGAGGAAGAGCGCGAGCAGCACAAGCTCGGCCGCCAGATCGTGCGCGAGGAGCATTGGCTGCGCTATGGCGTGACGGCCAGGCGCAAGCGCAATATGCGCCGGCTCGGCGAGCTGCAGGCCATGCGCCAGCGTTTCCGCAGCCATCGCGGCGCTGAGGGCACGGCGACCATGGTGGCGAGCGATGCCGCCGAATCCGGCAAGCTGGTGATCGAGGCCAAGAACATCGAGAAGCGTTTTGGCGACCTTACTGTGGTCAAGGGTTTCTCGACCCGCATCCAGCGCGGCGACCGGGTCGGCCTTGTCGGTCCGAACGGCGCCGGCAAGACGACGCTGCTCAAGATGCTGACCGGCGAGCTGGCGCCGGACGCGGGCACCGTGCGGCTCGGCGTCAATCTGGAGATCGCGACGCTCGACCAGAAGCGCGAGGCGGTCGACCCGCAGGAGACGCTGGCGCACTACCTGACCGACGGGCGCGGCGAGAACCTTCTGGTCAATGGCGAGCAGCGCCATGTCGTCTCCTACATGAAGGATTTTCTGTTCAAGCCGGAGCAGGCGCGCACGCCGGTGCGCGAGCTTTCGGGTGGCGAGCGGGCGCGCCTGCTGCTCGCCCGCGTGCTGGCGCGGCCGGCGAACCTCCTGGTGCTTGACGAGCCGACCAACGATCTCGACATGGAGACGCTGGAACTGCTGCAGGAACTGGT
This sequence comes from Mesorhizobium sp. M1E.F.Ca.ET.041.01.1.1, assembly GCF_003997355.1. Classification (NCBI taxonomy): domain Bacteria; kingdom Pseudomonadati; phylum Pseudomonadota; class Alphaproteobacteria; order Hyphomicrobiales; family Phyllobacteriaceae; genus Mesorhizobium; species Mesorhizobium sp. M1E.F.Ca.ET.041.01.1.1. Next base: position 3,413 of record NZ_RZSL01000149.1, read on the forward strand.
CGCCGGCTTTGCCGGGACGGTGATCCTGGTCAGCCACGACCGCGATTTCCTCGACCGCACCGTCACCAGCGTGATCGCGCCCGACGGCGGCGGCCGCTGGATCGAGTACGCCGGCGGCTACTCCGACATGCTGGCGCAGCGCGGCCGCTCGAGGCTCGAGGAACGCAGGGCAAGGCCGAAGGCCGAAACCACCGACGCAAGCTCTGCGCCGAAGGGCGAGCAGGCGACCGCGAAAGGCCCGGCGAAGAAGCTTTCGTTCAAGCAGAAATTCGCGCTGGAATCCCTGCCGAAGAAGATCGAGGCGGTGACGGCCTCGATCTCGAGGCTGGAGAACAACATCGCCGATCCGTCCTTCTACGAACGCGACCCGGTCTCCTTCCAGAAGACCATTGCAGCGCTGGATAAAGAGCGCACCACGCTGGCGGCGCTCGAGGAAGAGTGGCTGGAGCTGGAAATGCTGCGCGAGGAGATGGAAGGCTGACGAGCTTGCGTGCACGCGGATATGCGCTTACTTTATGCGCATAAAGAGGTAGGCCATGCTCCAGTCGACTGCAAAGCCACAGCGTAAATCCGTCAACACCTCGATCGATTCCAGATTGATCGAGGAGGCCAAGGCGTTGGGCATCAACATGTCCCGCGCTGCCGAGCAAGGAATCGCCAAGGCAATTTCTGCCGAAAAGACGCGCCGCTGGCAGGAGGAGAATAAGCAGGCGCTCGAAAGCTCCAACGACTACGTCAAGCGCAACGGGCTGCCTTTAGCCAAATACCGGCTATTTTGATGGCCCGATATGACTTCTACCGAAACGCAGGAAGCGGCGGTTATCTCCTCGACGTCCAGTCCGACCTGCTGGAGCACCTCGACACCAAGGTCGTCGTTCCGCTTCTGCCGCCCAACATGGCACCCTTGCCGGCCCGCAGGCTGAATCCAATCTTCAGGATTGATGGCGAGGACCATGTAATGGTCACTCAATTCATGTCGGCTTTGACGGCTTCCGAACTGCGGGCGACAGAAGGGAATCTCGCCAGACATCACGACGAGATCGTCGCCGCTCTTGATATGCTGTTCCAAGGCTTTTGAGCCGCCGGCGACCTCTGCTCAACCCGACGTCTTCGTCGCCCAGGCCTTCAGCGCCTCATCAAAAACCTTCCCGCCGGGGATGCCCTTTTCCATGGTGAGCAGCGCACGGCGTCCGGTCTTGTAGACCACCGGCACGTCGATCCAATCCTGTCCCCTGAGCAGCGTCAGGTTCGCGTCCTCGTCGGCCTTGGTGTCGTTGAGCGCGACGAGGAAGAAGCCGTCGGCGATCTTGGCCGGGATGCCGATCAGCGGGCTGCCGGCATCCTGTTCCGAACTCTTCATGGCGATGCGCAGGATGTTGTCGACGCCGCCGCCGTCAAACCCTTCCGGCGTCAGGAAGATCATCTCGATGATGTGGCTGGCCGGCAGGGTCTGGTCGGTATTGCGCCGGATGGTCATCCTGAGCTGGATGTCCTTGCCCGGTATCGTCGCCTCGGCGCGGATCGCCGGCTCCGGCGGCAGGTCGCCGCCCGGCGATTCCTGCACCAGCGACCAGACAATGCTGCCGGGCTCGGCCGTGCCCTGCTGCGTGCTGGTGCGCTCCTCATAGAAGATCGCCTTCTGGCCAACCGGCACGGTCGCCTCAGCCGTCGCGGGCGCAGGCGCGGTCCCAGACGCGGGTGGCGTGGTGCCAGCCGCCGGCGGTGTCGTCCCCGCGGCGGGAGGCGTAGCGCCGGCAGCCGGCGCGGGCGGATTGGCGGTGGCATCGGCCGGCGCCGGCGGCGTTGCTCCCGCCGCGGACGGCGGCGCGCCCGGCGTTTGCGTGGCCGCGGCCGGCGGCGTGCCGGCGGCGGGCGGGGTCGTCGTCGCGGGCGCGGGCGGCGGCACGGTTGCGGCCGGCGGCGGCGTGGTCAGCGCGGCGACCGATTCACCTTCGCCGATCGTAGCCTGCCCGCCGGCGGGGCCGGGATCGACCTCTTTGCCATCAGACGTCAGGCGCTGGGTGAATTTGGCCGTTTCGGTCGGCTCATTGGCAGTGGCCGCGTTGTTGCCCGCGGCGGGCGGCGTGGCCGCCGTCTCGGTGGCCGGCTTTGCCGGAGCGGGCTTGACCAAAGGCTCGGTCGAGACCGACTTGCTGCCGCCGCCGTTCAGGCCGAGCATCGAGCGGAACGCATCCTTGTTCAGCCAGACGCCATAGCCGCCGCCGGCCAGCACCAGCAATGCGACAACGGCCGCGATCAGCCCGCCATAGCTGCGTCTGCGCGGCGCCGGCCGTAGCCGCTGGAAAGTATCGGCCGGCTGCTCGTCATTGGCGAAGACATCGCTGCCGTCGTCCGGCTCGGCGGCGTTCGTGCCGGGCAGGCCGACGTCGTCCTCGCGCGGCGAGGGCATCGGCGGCAGTGCCGAAGGCACTTTGTGCCAGCCGCCGGGTTCCGTCTTCGTTGCCCCTTGCCAGCTTGGTTCCGTCTTTGCTGCGCCTTGCCAGCTCGGTTCCGCCTTCACCGGTGCCGGCGCCGGCTTGAAAGGCTCAGGCTTGGCCGGTTCGGGCTTCGCCACCGGCGGCTGCCGCACATGGCTTGGCTGGTTCTTGTTGCGGTCGATCGACGAGAAGATATGTTCCAGCTCCGCCAGCGGATCTTCCGCCGGAGCCGGCTTGGGCGCCGGAGCCGGCGCTGTATACTCCCGTTCGACGCTGGAAATGGCATCTTCCAGCGAGCGCTTCTGCTTGGCGATGACATCGGCGGACAAAGGCGGAGAATAGTCCGCGAGCTTCTTCGCCAGTGCCCCACGAGCATTCTCGTAGATCCGCTTGCGCAGCTCGAGCGAAGGCTCGCCGTGCTTCTCAAGCTGCTTTTTCAGAACACTAACGAAATCCGCCATGCGTCAGTCGACCTGCATTCTTTCCCCGGGCCGCAAATCAGTCGTAGCGCCGGGAAGGGCTGTGAAACTAGTCTTGAAACGGGTCGGTCACAAGTATCGTGTCGTCCCGCTCCGGGCTGGTGGAGAGCAGCGCAACCGGGGCGCCGATCAGCTCTTCGATGTAGCGGACATATTTGACCGCTTGCGCCGGCAGATCGTTCCAGCTCCTGGCGCCCGCCGTCGTCCCCTTCCAGCCCTCGAGCGTCTCATAGACGGGTTCGACGCGCGCCTGCGCGCCCTGGCTGGCCGGCAGATAGTCGATCAGCTCGCCATCGAGGCGGTAGCCGGTGCAGACCTTGATCTCGTCCAGCCCGTCGAGCACGTCGAGCTTGGTGAGCGCGATGCCCTTGATGCCGTTGACGGCGACAGCCTGGCGCACCAGCACGGCGTCGAACCAGCCGCAGCGGCGCTTGCGGCCGGTGACGACGCCGAATTCGTGGCCGCGCGTGCCGAGGAACTCGCCGATCTCGTTCTTCTGCTCGGTCGGGAACGGACCTTCGCCGACGCGCGTCGTATAAGCCTTGGTGATGCCGAGCACATAGCCGATCGCGCCGGGCCCGGTGCCTGAGCCGGCCGCCGCCTGTCCAGCCACCGTGTTGGACGAGGTGACGAAGGGATAGGTGCCGTGGTCGATGTCGAGCAGCGTGCCCTGCGCGCCCTCGAACAGGATGCGCTCGCCCGCGCGCCGCTTGTCGTCGAGCACTTTCCAGACGCGGTCCATGTAGGGCAGGATGTCGCCGGCCACCGAGGTCAGTTCCTGCATGATCGCCTCATGCGTCGCCTCGGCATGGCCGAGCCCGCGGCGCAGCGCATTGTGATGCGTCAGCAGCCTGTCGACCTTCAGGGGAAGCGTTTCCAAATCCGCCAAATCCATCACCCGGACGGCGCGCCGGCCCACCTTGTCCTCGTAAGCGGGACCGATGCCGCGGCGGGTCGTGCCAATCTTGGTTCCGGAATTCGAGGCGGCGTCTTCGCGGAATCCGTCCAGCTCCCGGTGCAGCGACAGGATAAGCGCGGTGTTTTCGGCTATTTTCAGGCGCTCTGGCGTCACGTCCACGCCCTGCTCCTTGAGCTTCGCCACTTCCGCGACGAAGGCATGCGGATCGAACACCACGCCATTGCCGATGATCGACAGCTTGCCCTGCCTCACCACGCCGGACGGCAGGAGCGACAGCTTGTAGACCTTGCCGTCGACGACCAGCGTATGACCTGCATTGTGGCCGCCCTGGAAGCGCACGACCACGTCGGCACGTTCCGACAGCCAGTCGACGATCTTGCCCTTGCCTTCGTCGCCCCACTGCGAGCCGACGACCACCACATTGGCCATGTTCTTTTCCCTTGAGATGCCGCCTTGGCGGCTTGAAACGACAGGCCTCTATAGACTCATGTGCCGGCCGATGCGACCCTTTCTTTGCCGCCGAAAACCCCAGAGCATGGTGCCGAAAAGGGGAAGCCGGTTTTTCGGAAGAGATCATGCTCCAACCGTCATCCTGATCCAGGCACAACAAATTCCGGCTTTCGCATCATTTACTTGGCCCGGCCGTCGCAATAGGTCGGATTAGCTCCTCAAACGCGTCCCCGCACCGGATTGAGCAATGCATCGAGCCGCCTATCTGTTCCTTCTCTCCACCACGCTGCTATGGGGCGGCAATTCCGTGGCCGGCAAGCTTGCCGTCGATCACGTGTCGCCGATGACGCTGGTCTTCCTGCGCTGGGTATTGGCGGTGCTGATCCTGCTGCCCGTCGGCTGGCGGGCGTTTCGCGAGGACTGGCCCGAATTGCGCCGGCATTGGCTGCTGCTCGCCGGCCTCGGCGCCTGCGGCTTCACGATCTTCAACGTCATCTTCTACACGGCGCTGAACTACACGACCGCCATCAACGTCTCGATCGAGCAGGCCGCCATACCGATCGTCATCATCCTTGCCAATTTCGTGCTGTTCCGCCTGCATGTGCAGCGCCTGCAGATCGTCGGCGTGGCGCTGACCATCGTCGGCGTCGCCCTCACCGCGAGCCATGGCGATCTCAGCCAGTTGCTGAAGCTCGAGCTCGATTTCGGCGACGCCATCATGCTGGTCGCAGTTCTCTGCTACAGCCTCTATTCGGTGGGGCTGCGTCTGAAGCCCGCCATCCGCTGGCAAAGCCTGATGCTGGCTTTGTCGTTCGCCGCGCTTTTGACCTCATTGCCCTTCTTTGTCTGGGAAGTGGCGGCGGGCCGCGTCATCGTCCCGGACGCGAGAGGATGGACGATCGCGTTCTACACCGCGCTCGGCGCTTCCGTCGTCTCGCAGATCTTCTACATTCGGGGCAATGAGCTCATCGGTGCCAACCGAGCCGGGCTGTTCATCAATCTGGTGCCGATCTTCGGCACGCTGCTTTCGGTGCTGATCGTCGGCGAGCGGTTTGAGCTCTATCAGGGTCTTGCGCTTGCGCTCGTGCTCGGAGGCATCGCGCTGGCCGAATACAGCGGCAGAAGGGCTACCTTGCGGATGCTGCGATCTCCCTTGCTGAATACGCAAGGCAGCGATTGACAATGACGATGCATGATCGAGCCCGCTTCCCCTACGGGCGAGATCTGACAAGGCCTGATATTATGGAAACGCCCCGCTTGCTGCCACAGGCGGGGCGTTTCCATTTCAGGCGATTGGCGCGTTCACTCGCTCCCGACGTCGAACCGGAGCGGCTTGGCCGAGTCGATCGACTCGTGCGCCCGCAGCTGATCCAGCACCTTTTCCGGAAACGGCGCGTCGAGATAGAGCAGCGCGATCGCATCGCCGCCCGGCCGGTTGCGGCCGAGCTGGAAGTTGGCGATGTTGACGCCGTTCTCGCCGCAGACGGTGCCGAGCAGGCCGATGATGCCGGGCGCGTCGGCATTGGTCGTGTAGAGCATATGCTGGCCGACCTCGGCGTCGAGGTTGATGCCCTTGATCTGGATGAAGCGCGGCTTGTGGTCCGAGAAGCAGGTGCCGGCGATCGAACGCGTCATATGCTCGGTGGTGACGGTTAGCTTGATATAGCCGTCGAAGACACCCGACTTGTCTCGCTTGACCTCGGCGACGATGATGCCGCGCTCCTTCACCATGATCGGCGCCGACACCATGTTGACGTCCGAGACCTGCGGCCGGATCAGGCCGGCAAGGGCGGCGCTCACCAGCGCGCGCGTGTTCATCGTCGCGGTCGAGCCGTCGAACAGGATCTCGACCTCCTTGATCGGATCCTCGGTGACTTGGCCGACAAAGGCGCCGAGCACTTCCGCCAGCTTGACGAACGGCTTCAGCCGCGGTGCTTCCTCGGCGGTGATCGAAGGCATGTTGATGGCGTTGGAGACGGCACCCTTGATCAGGTAGTCCGACATCTGCTCGGCAACCTGCAGCGCGACATTCTCCTGCGCCTCGGTGGTCGAGGCGCCGAGATGCGGGGTCGCCACGACATTCTCCATGCCGAACAGCGGATTGTTCTCCGCCGGCTCGACTTCGAACACGTCGATACCGGCGCCGGCCACCTTGCCGCTCTTCAGCGCGCCAACCAGGTCGGCCTCGACGACCAGGCCGCCGCGCGCGCAATTGATGATGCGCACGCCGTCCTTCATCTTGGCGATCGCAGCCGCGTCGATGATGTTGCGCGTCTTGTCGGTCAGCGGCGTGTGCAAGGTGATGAAGTCGGCGCGGGCGAAAAGCTCGTCGAGCTCGACTTTCTCGACGCCGAGCTCCTCGGCGCGGCTGTCCGACAGGAACGGATCGAAAGCCACGACATGCATCTTCAGGCCGACGCCGCGGGTGGCGACGATCGAGCCGATATTGCCGCAGCCGATCACGCCCAGCGTCTTGCTGGTGATCTCGATGCCCATGAAGCGGTTCTTTTCCCACCTGCCGGCATGCGTCGAGGCGTTGGCCTCCGGGATCTGGCGCGCCAGCGCGAAGATCATCGCAACGGCGTGTTCCGCCGTGGTGATCGAATTGCCGAAGGGCGTGTTCATCACGATGATGCCCCTGCGGCTTGCCGCCGGGATGTCGACATTGTCGACGCCGATGCCGGCGCGGCCGACGACCTTGAGCCTGGTTGCGGCATTGATCAGCTTCTCGGTGACCTTGGTTGCCGAGCGGATGGCCAAGCCATCATATTGGCCGATCACTTCGAGCAGTTTTTCCTTGTCCTTGCCGAGATCGGGCAGGTAGTCGACCTCGATGCCGCGATCCTTGAAGATCTGCACGGCGGTGGTTGAAAGCTTATCCGATACGAGAACGCGGGGCGCCATGGCGGCCTCCTTCAAAATGGGATTGATCCGTGTGGGGATCGGCGGCCCGAAGGCCGCCGTGCAATGATCTCAGGCCGCCGCCTTGAGCGACGCCTTCTGCGTGGCGAAGGCCCAGTCGAGCCATGGCAGCAGCGCCTCGAGGTCGGACGTCTCGACGGTCGCGCCGCACCAGATGCGCAGGCCGGGCGGCGCGTCGCGATAGGAGCCGATGTCGTAGGCGACGCCTTCCTTGTCGAGCGCCGAGACAATGCCCTTGGCGAACGCCGCCTGACCGTCGGCGTCGAGCGCCGCCACTTGCACGTCGGTGAAGGAGAGGCAGACCGAGGTATTCGAGCGTGTCGCCGGATCGGCGGCCAGATGACCGAGCCATGGCGACTTGTCGACGAACCGGTCGAGCACCGCGGCATTGGCGTCGGCGCGGGCAATCAGCGCGTCCAGGCCGCCGATCGACCTCGCCCATTGAAGAGCATCGAGATAGTCCTCGACGCACAGCATCGACGGCGTGTTGATGGTTTCGCCCTTGAAGATGCCTTCGATCAGCTTGCCGCCCGAGGTCAGGCGGAAGATCTTCGGCAGCGGCCAGGCCGGCTTGTAGGTTTCCAGCCGTTCGACGGCGCGGGGCGACAGGATCAGCATGCCGTGCGCGCCCTCGCCTCCCAGCACCTTCTGCCAGGAGAAGGTCACGACATCGAGTTTTTCGAAGTCGAGCCTCTGGGCGAAGGCAGCCGAGGTGGCGTCGCAGATAGTCAGACCCTTGCGATCGGTTGGAATGAAATCGCCGTTCGGCACCCGCACGCCCGAGGTCGTTCCGTTCCAAGTGAAGACCACGTCGCGGTCGAAATCGATCTTGGTGAGGTCCGGTAGTTCGCCATAGCCCGCTTCGAAGCGGCGCACGTCGGCGAGCCTGAGCTGCTTGACCACATCGGTCACCCAGCCGGAACCGAAGCTTTCCCAGGCGACCATGTCGACGCCGCGCTCGCCGAGCAGCGACCACAGCGCCATCTCCACCGCGCCGGTGTCGGATGCCGGCACGATGCCGATCCGGTAGCCGGCCGGAACCTTGAGGATTTCGCGCGTCAGCTCGATCGCCTGCTCGAGCTTGCCCTTGCCGATCTTGGCGCGGTGGGAGCGCCCGAGCGCGGCAGCCTTCAGCGCCTCGGCCGACCAGCCGGGACGTTTTGCGCAGGGACCTGAGGAGAAATTGGGGTTTGCCGGACGGAATCCGGGCTTGGTAAGCGTCGTCATCGTGGTCTATCCTTCCAGATAGTGG